>JABMRB010001241.1 GCA_013202865.1 Candidatus Nealsoniibacteriota bacterium
CCCCATAAGGGCAAACGGTACCGGCAGCCTGCGCCGCGGTTACCAATTAGTATCGTGTCAAACTGCGGAAAACTTGCGGATAATTCCGGTTGTATCGATGGAACGGGCGAAGTAACGGATTGCGGGGGGCTGATGGCTGGCTGCTGACGGCCGCTCACCACAAGGTTTTGCTCCGCCCTGCTGGGCTGATAGCTGGAGAGGTTGTGAATCAATGTGTACGATGGGCTTCCAAGCCTGCGAGAAGTCGTAATCCCCCCGGACTCGACGGGCTCGGAGGCCCATCGTACAGGCAGAAAAGCCCCCGCGCGGCAAGGGCCGGGCGGGGGCTTGATGGTTGTGGGGTGGCTACTTGTGCCGCTTGTCTATCGGTCGCAGAAGTCGAGCATCCACCAACCGTCGTCCCATTCCAGGGTGACTTTACGCCAGCCGAGCGGCACCTGGGGATAGGGATAGAACGGGCCGATGAAGGGCCAGGCGGTGGGCGAATACTGCCTCGGATACGTCAGTGCCCCGTAGTTGGGGTGGGACGCGTAGCTGGGCCAGGCGTAATTGGGCATGTTGGGCTGATCGCAACGCATCGGCGCACCGCCGCCGCCGGCGCCCGGCACGTAGGCCGGAATTGGGTTGCCGGGGGCCGCGCCCATCTGCGTGTAGCTGATCGGGATGGGGCGTCCCAGGTTTCGGGCAGGAGCCATCGGCTTCGCGGCCGGTCTGACCGGTAGGCGTGCGATGGAACGCGCCGCCGGCTGCGACGCGATCGGCCGGGGATCCTCGGCCGAGACCATCCTGATCCGCGTTGCGATGCCCGATTCTTCCGGCGCCAGGGCACCATCGGCAGGCTGCATCCGGCGTGCGGACTTCGCGACGACCGGTGTGACCTCGACCATCTCGCCGGGATCGATTTTCAGATCGTTGACCACTCGATCCACGTTCGAGGTCTTAAACACCTGATGCAAGGCGGCGGTCATCTGTTGCTGCGAGGTGACCAGGCCGCTGAGCCAGGCCGTGCCGTCTTGGAACTTCACGCCGATCTTGTAATTGCTCAACTCGCCGCTGTCTCGCAGGTTCTTGGCGATTTGATTGGCAACCTCCTGGTTACCGGCCGAGGCGAACACGGGTAGCAGAGCAGTGGTTGTGGCGACCACCAAACCGGTCAACAAACGTCGCATGTCTTCCCTCCTCTTTGGATCCAGTCCGAAGACCCCAATCCGGGAACCTCGGGACACTGGAACTTGACTTAGGGTCCTTCACTAGTGGAATCTGCAATCCGATCGTACGGATGCCGAGGAGGGAAGCCCAGCCTGCCATAACGCCGACAGACGGGAACTTGCGGTGTGACCCCCCATGGCAACACCAAGTGTCGATCGATTGCTGCCTGATAGTGGTTTCGGTTGATGATTGTGCCGAAAGGAAGCTTTTTTTCGATTTTGCCGGTCCTGGCGGTCGTAACGCATGGCCGGGGGTGCAGCGGCGGCGTGTAACTCGTTGCCATGGCGAAACTTACAGAAACCGTCCCGACAAAGTTTCGTCGGGCAGTTCGCCGAAGGTCGGGCGCAGGAATAAGCCGGAATAATCGGAAGAGATGACGCTGCTTACCCGGCTTGACGCAGAGTGGTTTGCTGCCGCTTGCGGCTTCGCAGTTTCTCGCGCGACATTGCGAAGCCGCAAGCGGCAACCGGGGCCGTTCTGAATCAGAGAGGGGGTGGCAGTTCAACTGCCACCCCAACCGCTACCCGATCTTGGCCTTGAGTTCGTTGAGCAAGCTCATGCCGGCGCCGATTTCGTCTTTTTGACGTTGCGGGTCCTGGGGGATCTCTCGTTCGATCGTCAGCGGGCCGTCGTAGCCGATTTGCGAGAGCGTGCGGAGAAAGGTCTCCATGCCGACTTCGCCATCGCCCAGTGGGACTTCGGCGCCCCACTCTTTGCCGGGGTTGGCCGCCCAGGTGGCGTCTTTGCAGTGGACGGTACGGACGTGTGCGGCGACCTTCTTGAGCGCCTCGATCG
>JABMRB010001242.1 GCA_013202865.1 Candidatus Nealsoniibacteriota bacterium
CAGTTCGCGGCCGGGCTGGCCGGGCGCGGAGTTGGCGGGCGGGGGCGGGCCGGCGGGGCGGGCGGGGCATGCCCGGCGGCTAAATGGGCAATGCCGACACGCACAATCGGCGTTGCCAAATTCGGGGCGATCTGGCACACTTGGCACCAATGAGAAATCTCGACCGTCACGGAGGAGCCGCTATGCACCGGAGTTTGATTACGCTTGTCTTTATTGCGGCCCTGTTCCTTGTCGTCCTATCGGCCTGCGACCGGGCCGGCGCGGCACCGGAAACGCCCGTGGATACCGCCGAGGGAATTGCGGCCGCAAAGAGCGACGTCGATCTGGCCGTCGACACGGGCGGGGCCTGGCTCCGCGGCCTGTTTCCCGACTCGTTGACCGACCCCGGCAAAGGCTTCCTCTTGCCTTACTACCAGTGGATCTGCCTGGCGATGGTCGTTTTCCTCGGCATGATCGTCGACGTAGTCGTCCGCTTCCTGCTGAACCGGGCGACCGACGCTTGGCTGAAACTGCTGAAGATCGACGCCGATTCGCAGCCGGTGGAGGATCTCTGGAAACCGGTCGGACTGCTGGCCCGGGCGTTGACCTGGTACGGCGGCATGGTGCTGATCGGGCTGCCGCCGCAAGTGCTCAACGTGCTGGTGGTGGCGGTCAAGTTCTTCGCCGTGGTGGCTGCCATCTGGGCCTGTTTCCGGCTGATCGATCTGCTCTCGCGCTACTTGCTGAAGAAAGCCACGGGGACCGACACCAAGTTCGACGACCTGTTCATCCCGCTGGTCTCGCGGTCGCTGAAGGTTTTCGTGGTCTGCGTCGGCACGGTCACACTGGCCGATTCGCTCAACCTGCCGATCGCCGGCCTGCTGGGTGGCCTGGGGCTCGGCGGTGCGGCGCTGGCGTTTGCCTCGAAGGACTCGCTGGCGAATGTCTTCGGGTCGCTGACCGTGCTGGTCGACCGGCCTTTCGAGATCGGCGATTGGATCAAGACGCAAGGTGTCGAGGGGACCGTCGAGGAGGTCGGCATCCGTAGCACCCGCGTGCGGACGTTCTACAATTCGCTGGTCACCGTGCCCAACAGCCTGCTGATCACGGCCATGGTCGACAACATGGGTAAGCGGCGATACCGGCGGATCAAGACCACGCTCGGCCTGCAATACGACACGCCGCCGGAGCGGATCGATGCCTTTTGCGAAGGCGTTCGCGAGTTGATCCGGCGGCATCCGTATACGCGCAAGGACTACTACCACGTCTATTTCAACGAGTTCTCGGCCAGTTCGCTCGACGTGATGTTGTACTGCTTCGTGGAGTGTCCCGACTGGTCGGTCGAGTTGCGAGAGCGGCACCGGTTGTTCGTCGACATCCTCAAGCTGGCCAAGCGGCTGGGTGTTTCGTTTGCGTTTCCCACGCAGACGTTGCACATGTTTCGCGAAGAGCCCTCGCCGCCAGACGAACTGGATTTCCACGCGCCGGCAAGCATGGGTCGCGGCATGGCCGCCGACGTTGCCGGGCCGTTGCTTACGGGGGACGAGCGTCCGGGAAGCGTCGAGTTTCCGGGGCCGTCGGGTGATTAGCAGGCAGGCGAGCCGCCGGGCTTGCCCCGGCGCGTTTCTGCGGGTGTTTTTGCAGGCTTTCTTGCAAGTCTATTGCGCGGGGGCAAGCCCCGCGGCTCGCTTGGGGGGGACTCATGCGGCAGGACCGCTGGTCCCAGAAACAAAAGCTCTCACCCGGTTTCGCACGACTGCGACGAGCCAGATCAGGATCCCGCACCCGACTAATTTGAAGACTGCGGCGAAGCAGAAAAACATTATCATCCCGGACGCCGACATGCGGTCGGGCAGCAGCGGCACGGTAACAAACAGGACGGCCGCGGTTTCCATAACGCAAAAGGTTATTACGGCACTGCGTAGCACAGGCTTGCACACGTAGCTGCCCACTTTGTCGAGAAAAGCCGCGAACAACATGTATGCGAAAGCGCCCGCCACACAGCTCACCCAGAAACACAGCTTGATACCGATCTGCCCCGAGCCGCCTGCCTGGTACGCCTGCGACAAACTCGTCACCAGAACGGACAGCACGAGGGAGAACAGCGCCGCACTGATGAGCGGCCGCGAGTTCGTGCAGGTTGGCGCTCTGCCGCACACGATCCACCCCGCAAGCATGCACGACACCGATCCAATCATGCACAAGGCGATCCAGCCGAACAGCAGCACGACGCTGCTCACGCCACGATCTCCCGTCGCCATCATCAAGGCAACAGTCCCGTCGGCGGTTGCCAAGAAGACCATCAACACAAGGAGCAGACTAGCGCCCGTTGCCACGGCCAGCGAATACAGGGTGATCGACAGACCGGTCTCCAACACGATCCAGTCGTGCCACTCCGTGTCACGCGGCTGGCCAGCGGCGTCTGAGCGGTTCGCCTTGGTGTTGATCTGCGGCGATTCGGGCTCGACCAGGGGAATCGCCAGCAGCGCTCCGCATTCGGAACACTTCAACGTCTCGCCTTGAAACTCTTCTTTGGCCGTAAGCTGCTGGCCGCACTTGCAGGTGAGTTTGATAGGCATTGGGATTCACCGGGGATTGAAATCGCCAATTTCGTGTGTTCTACCCTTCCAACTCCTCAACGGACGCTACGAGGCGAATTCCGTCAACTGCACGAAAATGCCCGTCATAGCTAAAGAGGCTGAGCCCATGTTGCATCGCGGTGGCGGCTATCCACATGTCATTGGTTGGAATTGGGGTCCCCGCTTGCCGCAAGGCGAGATACACGGTTGCATACCGCTCCGCCGTAAGCTGATCCACGGGCAACAGGGTCACTCGTGGAGAGGCCAGAAACGCAGCAAGCTGTTCACGATTGGCTTGTTCCCGTTGGCCTGCGGCGAAACCACAGAGCAACTCACCAAGAATCACGGGACTAACGGCAATCATCGGCGCATGCTGAAGAACTGCCACCGCCTTCGATTGACCACGCATGAAGGCGACGTACGCGTTGGTGTCGAGCAGGATCGGGTTCACTTCCAAATGTCCTCATCCACGCGGCCAAACACGGCAACCGAGGAGAGAAACGTCTCGGCCTGTTCCTGCGACCATGTGCCGGCCAACGCGTCCAGATCGTGGTACGGTGGTTGGTCGCCTTCCGTGATTCTCGTCACCAAGCGGTTGCCGACCAGTTCCCGAACCAGTTCGCTCAAGTCTACCCCGCGCCGCTGCGCCTCAGCGCGCAATCGATCCACAACCTCTTCATCCAGGTTCTCGATCGTGATCGAAATCGCCATGCCGCATCTCCTGCTACTCCATTGTACTCGGCAAGGGCGAGGCCGCATAGTCCCGCGTTTTCCTTCCCCTACCGGCTCCCCAACTCGTGTACCGCATCGACCAGGGCGATGACGTTGTCGACCGGCGTCTGGGGCAACACGCCGTGGCCGAGGTTGAAGATGTGGCCCGGGCGGCCGCCCGCCTGATCGAGGACCTCTTGGGCGCGGCGGCGGATTTCGGCGGGTGTGCTTAGCAGGACGACCGGATCGAGGTTGCCCTGGACCGC
>JABMRB010000126.1 GCA_013202865.1 Candidatus Nealsoniibacteriota bacterium
GACGTTGTGCCCGGTGACGTTGTGCCCGGTGACGTTGTGCCCGGTGACGTTGTGCCCGGTGACGTTGTGCCCGGTGACGTTGTGCCCGGTGATGTTGTGCCCGGTGATGTTGTGCCCGGTGATGATGTGCCCGGTGATGTTGTGCCGCCGGTACCGGCCGGGCCGCTGCCCATGGGCCGGTTTATGTCGGCCGACCAGATCCTGCTACGGTACGACCCGACGTTGCGGATCTGGCATCGGGTCTCCGGCAAGGAGATCCTTTATCCTGGCCAGCGGCTGATTGCGCTTCCTACCTATCGCGACGAGATCACGTTTAGTGCCGGAGTCACCGCCCAGTTGTTGGGCGGCACGCAGGTCGAACTGTTGCCGCCGGGCGCGTTGCAGCCGGCGGGCATGAAGGTCCACTTCGGCCGCGTGCTGGTTATGCCATTGGCCGAGGCGGGCAAGCGGCTCGGCCTGGCCGTGGGGCGTCGTCGCGGTGTCGTCACACTGCCCGATCCGCGGTCGATTGCCGCTTTGGAGGTCGAATTGATACGTGCGCCGGGTACGGACCCCGAGACGGTCGAAGCGACGGCCATTGCCTATCTCTATGCCAAGGCGGGCGAAGTTACCTGGGAGGAGCCGGGCATGGGGCAGCCGGTGACGGTTACCGTTGGGCAAGTGCTGGTCCTTAACGGGCAGCCCGTGCCCGTGCCGGCGGTCGTGGAGACCGCCCCTGCGTGGCTCTCCGGCGACGACACGGGCTCGCTGGAAATGGGTGCCGACCGGCTTGCTTCGGTCACGATGGAGAAGGAATTGCGGCCCGAGGGGGTGGCGGGCGATGGGGGCCAGCCCAAGGGGATGCACTTGCGGCTGATTGAAACGTATCACGATGCTCACAGTGGGCGACGTCGTGAGAACCGTTGGCTGGCGGCCCGGTCGTTGGGCTACGTCGGCGACTTCGGGCCGTTGATCGTGGCGTTGAACGACCCGGACCACCCACCCGTCTGGATGGACGAGACGATCGAGCATCTCCGTGCGGCCGTGGCGCGAAGCCCCGAGATGGCCACGGCGGTGCGTCAGACGCTAGAGAAGCAGTACGGAGACGACGGCACCGGGCTGTTTCGCATGCTGTGGGGCTACACCGAGCAGGAGCTGCGCAGCTCCGAGGCGAAGAAACTGGTGGAAGGGCTGGACCACGAGAGCCTGGCGGTTCGCACGTTGAGTTTCTGGAATCTGCGGGACATTTTCGGTTTGGGGCTGCAATACAAGCCGGGCGACACGGCCGCCAAGCGTCGAACACCCACGCAAAAATGGCGGCAGCGGCTCGAGTCGGATGAGATCTGGGAAAAACTTCCCAATAAATCGCCGGACGCCCCAGAAGGGGGGAGGCGAACGTTCTGACCGGAGTTCTTGCAAATCGGTCCCCTCTCCCTCTGGTCTCTCCGGGAGAGTCCCCCTTACGCAGATGCCTGGGAAAGCTAAACTAGAGAGGATAGGGAGGTCTCGGCATCGCTTTCTCGGCAGCTTTGCGTTTGTCTGTCATCGGGAAGGTCGCTAGAATGGAACGCTTGACTGGAACCGGAGGATCGTGAATGGCCCCCCCGAATAGGTATTAAAGGAGTTGACTCTGTGCAGATCAAGATTTCCACTCGACACGGACATCTCAGCGAGGAAAGCCAAACCGCAATCACCGCAAAGGTCGAGAAGCTGACTCGCTTCTTCGAGCGACTCACATCGATCGAGGTGACCGTCGATCTAGAGCGGCCCGACACGCCGGAGATCCATTTGCAGGTGGCGGCCGAGCACAAGCACGATTTCGTTGCTACCGACCGGTCGGACAACATGTTCGCTTCGGTGGACAACGTCGTCGAGAAGATGGAACAGCAACTGCGCAAGTACAAAGAGAAGGTTCGAGATCGCCACCGCGTCTCCGGGCACCAGTAGCCGGCGACGGGAGGCCAACGAGAGAATAAACCAGCGGCACACCGGTGGCCGAGCGAGGGTAGCGGCCCGCCTACGCCGGTCGTGCGGACTGGATATTACGCAAGGGAGAAGACGTCGCATGAAGTTTGCCGACTTTATCAGCCAGGATGCGATCTGTGCTGAGCTAAAGGCTACCGACAAAGAGGGAGTGATTCGAGAAATTGTTCAGGCGCTGCTCGACGCCGGCCGGGTCGAGAGCGACGAATTCGAGGGGGTCGTCAAGGCGATCCTCAAACGCGAAGAACTCGGCAGTACGGGAATCGGTCGCGGCGTAGCCGTGCCACACACCAAGCACCCCAGCGTCGATCAACTGGTGGGAACGGTCGCGGTGAGCAAGACGGGCGTCGATTTCGCCAGTCTTGACGGAGAGCCGGTCCATCTGTTCTTCCTGTTGATATCGCCGCCGCACCGGCCGGGCGATCACCTCAGGGCCCTGGAGAATATCTCGCGGCAACTCCGAAACGACACGTTCTGCAGGTTCCTCAAACAGGCCAAGAACCCTGCGGATATCCAGTTGGTACTGGAAGAAGCCGACAATAATCAATTCGGATCCTGACCGAGATTATGTCCGAAACCAAGGCAACGCGAACGGTGACCGTCGAGAACGAGGAGGGAATCCACGTTCGCGCCGCCGACCTGATCGCCAAGCAGGTACGCCA
This sequence comes from Candidatus Nealsoniibacteriota bacterium, assembly GCA_013202865.1. Lineage (GTDB taxonomy): Bacteria > Planctomycetota > Planctomycetia > Pirellulales > Thermoguttaceae > JABMRB01. The sequence continues at coordinate 2,625 of JABMRB010000126.1, forward strand.
ATTCGACGCCAAGGTCGTCCTGGCTAAGGGTTCGCACCGGGTGGAAGGCACCGAGGTGCTACAGATCCTCTCGCTGGGTGCGCTACCGGGTGATCAAGTCGTGCTGGAGGCGGACGGCGCAGACGCCGAACAAGTCCTCGACGCGATGGCTCGGCTGTTTGCCGACGGTTTCGGACCAAACGAATAACAACGCGGTGAGTCGCCAGGTTGAACCGTCGCCCGAGCAAGGCGACGCGATCCCGCCCCGCCGTTGCGAAGGACTCGCATGCAACAACTACAGGGAATCGCCGTTTCGCCGGGTGTGGCCATCGGCGAATCGCTGGTGATGGACAACGAGGGATTCCGCATCCCCCGGCGGTTCGTTACGCGCGATGCGGTTGAGGACGAAATCGAGCGGCTCGACAAGGCGATTGTGGCGGCGGGTAAGGAAATCGCCGGCAATCGCGACGCCGTCTCCGGCGAGTTGGGTGATAAGTACGGCGCGATCTTCGAAGCCCATCTCCAGATGCTGCAGGACACAAAGCTGCGTAGCGAACTGGACGACATGATCCGCCAGCGGCACTACTCACCCGAGTACGCCGTCAGCCGCACGTTGCGCCGATACGCACAAGTCTTCCAGCGGCTGGAAAGCTCCTACCTGGCCGAGCGGGCACACGACATCTTCGACATCGAGAAGCGGTTGCTACGCCACTTGCTCGGGCATCGCCGCGAGGGGATCTCGCATCTCAGTTCGCCGGTGCTCGTGCTGGCCCACAACCTCACCCCCAGCGAAGCGGCCAATCTCGACCGCCGGTTCGTTCGCGGGTTCGTCACCGAGATCGGCGGGCCGGGTAGTCACACGGCGATCGTGGCCGAGGCGCTGGGAATTCCCGCCGTGGTGGGAACCGGACCGTTCCTGACCGAAGTCTCCGGCGGCGATCAAGTGATCATCGACGGCGACAACGGGCTGGTGATCCTGCAGCCCGACGAAGAGGCCCTTGCCCGATACCAGCATCAGGTCGAGGAGATCCGCTCGCTGGCCGCCCGGCTGGAGACAATCCGCGATCTGCCCGGCGAAACGGCCGACGGGGTCCGCGTCGAGATATTCGGCAACATCGAGTTTCCCCACGAGGCCGAACACTGCACCGACCGCGGAACCGACGGGATCGGCCTCTATCGCACCGAGTTCCTCTATCTCGGCAGCGAGACCGAGCCGACCGAGGAGGTTCACTTCGAGGCCTACTCGCAGGTGGTTCGGGCAATGGGCGACAAGCCGGTGACCATCCGCACGTTCGACCTGGGCGCCGACAAAATGCCCCACCTGCCCGCACCCGAGGACGAACCCAACCCGTTCCTCGGACTGCGAAGCATTCGCCTGGCGCTGAGAAACCTGCCGCTGTTTCGCACGCAATTGCGCGCCGTGCTGCGGGTGAGCACGCTGGGTAACGTCCGGATCATGTTCCCGCTGGTCTCCACGCTGTTGGAATTACGCCAGGCGAAGATGGTGCTGGCCGACGTGATGGAGGACCTCGAGGAGCACGGTGTCGCCTTCAATCGCGACATGCCGGTCGGCATGATGGTCGAGGTACCCTCGGCCGTGATGATGATCGATCGGTTCGTCGAGGAGGTCGACTTCCTCAGCATCGGCACCAACGACCTGATCCAATACACACTGGCGGTGGACCGCAGCAACAAGGACGTGGTCGGGTTGTACAACTCGTGCGATCCGGCCGTACTGAAGCTGATCTCCATGGCGATCGAAGCGGCCGACCGCAAGTCGGTGCCGATCAACCTGTGCGGTCAAATGAGCGGCAGCCCGATCTATACGATGCTCCTGTTGGGATTGGGGTTGCGGCGTTTCAGCGTGACGCCGATCGCCATCCCCGAGGTGAAGAACGTCTGTCGCAACGTGACGATCGAGCAATGTCAGGCAGTTACCCGGCACATCGCTTCGCTGGAAAACGCCCGAGACATCAAGAGTTACTTGAAGGAAGAGTTGAGGAAGTGCGTCCCGGAGCAGGGCGTGTAGAGGAAAGCAGAACAACCCGTTTAGCGGTCGCCGGCACGGCGATCCAAAGACCACTGACACCACAAATCAAACTGTTTCTCCGCCGACTGTGGCGGGGAAGGGAATTCAATGGATGCTTCGCCGGAGGAGTTTCCGGTAACGCATCGCGAACCGATGGTTCGACGACGAGTACGTATTCGGTTTTGTAAGCAGGGAGACCTGCGTTGGATTGGACATCGCGACTTGATGCGGTGTCTGGAGCGGACGTTTCGGCGTGCCCGGTTGCCGCTCGGTTTCAGCGAAGGGTTCCATCCGAAACCTCGGATGACCTTTCCGGCACCGTTGGCGCTTGGCATCGAGGGACTCGACGAGATCATGGAACTCGAATTAACCGAACCGCTGACCGACGACGAGTTGCTCGCCAGGCTGGGGCCTTATGCCCCGGCGGGACTGGCGTTCCGCTCGGCCGAGGTCCTGCCGGAAGGGCACAAGAAGGCCCGCCCGTGCAGCGTTTGCTACCAGATGCCGGTTCCGCCGCCCCACGGCGACGGACTGCCGCAACGGATCGAGCGGCTGCTCGACGGCACGTCCGGTCCGATGCCGCGGGAAGGAGACCGCGGGCCAATCGACCCCAGACCGTTGCTTGCCGAGTTGACTTTCCGGGACGGCCTGTTTTCGATGCGGCTGCGAATCAGCGACCGCGAAAACGTCCGCCCCCGGGAGGTGCTCGCGGCACTGGAACTGGACGGCCTGGAACAAGCAGGAGTCTATCTAACGCGGACTGCCGTGGAGATCGACTCGTGAGCAAACGCCTGCCCACTGCAAACCGAACGCGTGCTTGCCTGTCGCACCGAACAGGAAAGCACCAAGATGAAACAAGAAATGCTGATCAACGTCTCGCAGCCGGAAGAATGCCGGATTGCGATCGTTGAAGACGGAACCCTGGAGGAACTCTACGTCGAAAGAGCCGGCCAGGATAGTTACGTCGGTAACATCTACAAGGGAGTCGTGGTCAACCTGGAGCCGAGTATCCAGGCGGCCTTCGTCGATTTCGGCGTGGGACGAAACGGCTTCCTGCACGTCAGCGACCTCGAGCCGCAGTACTTCCGCCAGGGTGGCTTCGATCCGAACGCCAACACGCCGCGCCGCTCGACCAACCTCGCGGCAGACGAGAAGGCCACCGAAGACGCCGAGGAAGACACCAACGGCGGGCAACGCAAATCGCGGGCCTTTCGTCCCGGGGGCCGCCCCCGCATCAAGCCACCCATCCAGGATATCCTCCGCCGCGGCGATGAAGTGCTGGTGCAGGTTATCAAGGAAGGGCTCGGCACGAAGGGCCCCACGCTGTCGACCTACATCAGCATCCCGGGAAGATACCTGGTGTTGATGCCCGCCTTGGGACGAATCGGCGTCTCGCGAAAGATCGAAGACGAGGACGTCCGCCGCAAGCTCCGCTCGACGATGCTCGAACTCAACCCACCCAAGGGCGTCGGGTTCATTGTCCGCACCGCCGGCATCGACCGGACCAAGCGGGCGCTCTCGCGCGACCTGGCCTACCTGCTGCGGCTCTGGAAGGTGATCGTCCGGCGGATCAAGAAGCTCAAAGGGCCGGTCGACATCTACGAAGAAAGCGATATGATCATCCGCACCATTCGCGATATCTTCACCAGCGACGTCGATACGATCTACATCGACGAGCCGGCGGCCTACGAACGGGCTCGGGAGTTCTTGCAGTTGGTCATGCCCCGGCACGTCAATCGCTTGCAGCTTTACGAAGGCAAGGAGCCGCTGTTCCACAAATACCGGCTCGACGAAGAGATCGCCAAGATCAACCATCGCCAGGTGACGTTGAAGACCGGCGGGTCGATCGTGATCGATCAGACCGAGGCCCTGGTAGCCATCGACGTCAACAGCGGCAGCTTCCGCGCCGACGACTCGGCCGAAGAAACCGCCTACCAGATGAACCTGCTGGCCGCCAAGGAGATCGCCCGGCAGATCCGCCTGCGGGACCTCGGCGGCGTGGTCGTCAACGATTTCATCGACATGCGCAAGGAGAAACATCGCCGAAGCGTGGAGCGGACCCTGCGCGACGCCGTGCGGCGGGACCGGGCACGGACGAAAATCCTGCGGACGAGCCCCTTCGGCCTGATCGAAATGACCCGACAGCGGATCCGCCCCAGCCTCAAACGGAGCACCTACAACGACTGCGTGTGCTGCCACGGAACGGGCCTTGTGAAGACCCCCGAAAGTATGGCTATCGAGGTCGTGCGGCTGTTGATCCTTGCCAGCCAGCAGCCCGGAATCGCCTCGGCTACCGTCACCGTGTCCGACAAAGTGGCCGAATATCTCAACAATACCAAGCGTCGCGAGCTGGCCCGGCTCGAGGAGGAGGACAAAATAACCGTCCAAATCCGCAGTATCGAAGGGGTTCCGCCCGAACACCTGCTGATCGACTGCCGCAATGCCGAAGACCGGGAAATAAAGTTTCCCACGCCATAGGCCTTGATAGGCCGGGCAACCGCCCGTTAAACTAGAAGATTCCCAAGCCCTCACAGCGAGCCGCCGGGATAGACTACTCATCCCGTCGTGATTGCACTATTTAGCCCGCCGTGAATACACGGCGGGGAAGGCGCGGGGGTGAACCCCGCGGCTCGCCGACGAATATCAACCGACCAACGCAGAGAAGGACGAGTCATGTACGCAATCATCGAAGACGGCGGACGCCAGTACAAAGTGGAGGAAGGGCAGCAGGTCGAATTCGACTATCGCGACGTCCCCGCCGGCGACGAAGTAACGTTCGACCGGGTGTTGGCGGTCCGCGACGACGACGGCCTGAAGGTCGGCCAGCCAACGCTCGATGCTACGGTGGTCACCGGCGAAGTCGTGTCCATGGCCCAGGGCCCCAAGCTGGTCGTCCAGAAGATGCGCCGCCGCAAGGCCTCGCGGACCAAGACCGGCCACCGGCAAATGTATACCAGCGTGAAGATCAGCAAGATCGACGCCGGCTAAGCAGAGGCCTTCCCTCTGCCAAGCAGTCGTCGATTGTCTATCCATCGGCGATCGTATCGAAGCAATACCGCTGGCGATCCTTGCGGGCATGGTCCGGGTCGAACAGCCGGCCGTTCATGGCGATGTACACACCGGGGGGTAGAAGCTGCACAGCGGCCACGGCAAAGCCGATATTCAGCACGGCGTCGGTGCTGCGAAAGCAGGCTGGCTTCATCGCGCCGGTTAGCACGATCGTCTTCTCCGGCACGTCCCGCAGCCGCCGGGCCGTTTCAATCATCGTGTCGGTCCCGTGCGTGACGACGATCTGCCGCGCATCGTCCTGAAGAATCGCCTGGCGGATCAGTTCCCGGTCGTCGTCCGTTAGTTCGAGACTATCCTTTTGCAGCAGGGAACGGACGACAAACTCGAACGTGACGTTCGCCTCCCGCAAGAACGTTTCGATCTGCGGCGTGCCGACTTGATACTCGCTAAGCTGGTCGAAATAGAGCTTGTCGATCGTGCCGCCGGTGGTGAAGATCTTGATTTTCATGGTCAATTTATTCTTTCGCGGACCTTTACGCCCGGCCGCTACGGGCGGCCTTCTCCTGAAGAATCTTGAGCACGGTTGGATCGACCGGGAACATGCCCTCCAGGGTAATGCGCCCCAGGTTGCGGATGGAATCCTCTGCCGTGCGGCCGACCACGCCGTCGTCGTCGCTGATGCCGTAGCCGCGAAGCGCCATCAACGCGGACCGCAGCGCCGTATCGACTGCCGTGACCGCCTTCATCGCGCAGCCCGGCTTGGCCCCGTCGCAAATCAGGCCGCCCAGGTCGCCGACGACGTTATTCACGGCCGCCGTGATCTTAGGCATATCGACGCCGGCCTGCTGATAGACAACGGCCACGGCCGCCGCAATACCGGCCGCCATCGCGCAACCACAGATCACCGACAACTCTCCGACGAAGCACTTCACGTAGGCGTTGATCAGGTGGGCTACGGCCAGGCTCCGCAGAATCCGCTCGTGGTCGACGCCCATCTCGCGACCGGCCAGCAGCGGCGTGAGAATCGCCACGATCCCCTGGTTACCCGACCCGCCCGAGGTCATCACCGGCTGCGGGGCCCCCGCCATGCGGGCGTCGACGGCCGAGGCGACCTGGAGCTTCGTGCGGTAGAAGAGATCGGCGGCCACGTACCCGTCGTCGTGCATCCGGCGAAGCTGCCCGGCCGTGCAACCGGTCTGAAGCCCCCGCTCGGCCATATTGAGGTTCATCTCGACGCCCGACTGAAGCACGTCGCGGTCGTCGGCGTCGATCTGCTCGGCCGACGCCAGCAGCGTGGCCAGATCGATGGTCTTCAACACGTCGCGATAATGGGACGGCGACGGGTCTTGCCGGCCGGTCGTTGGGCCGTCGAGCGGTCGCCCGTCCTTCTCGATTCGCTCGATGTGCGTATGGCTGCCGGCCAGGACACAGCCGCAAACGTGCCGCGCGGAGCCCAGTTCCACCTCGACGCGGAACTCCGGCTGTTGATCGAGACAATGATACCGGCAGTTGCCTCCGTCGAGCAGACGGCGAGCCTGCCGGCGAACCTCCGGCGTGACGTTCTCGAGCAGTTCGAGCTTCGCATCGGGCCGCGCCAGCACGGCCCCGAGCGCCGCGGCGATCAAGTTCCCCTTGGCCCCGTCGGCGTATGGCACGGTGACGGCCGCCCCGTTCTTATACGTGCCCGGATCGACCCGAAGCGTCAGCCGCGAGACCGGTTCGCCGAGGTGCTGCGCCGCGATGGCCGCCGCGTAGGCACAGGACGTCGGCTCGGTGCATCCCAATGCAGGGTAAACTTCGGCGGCCAGGATTTTCTTGAGCAGGTTCATGGGGTCGAATCTCAATAGGTAGCCACGGTCGCCAGACCGTGGGATTCCTGCACTCTTGCGAGTGCAGCTACGAAAGGACCGCATGAATGCGGTCACTACGAACGATCAGGCAAACGCCTTGGCCACCACCGCGCGGATCTTTGCCAGGCCCGTCTTGACGACGGTTAGTGTGTCTTGCTTGAGGTACTCGCGGTTGAAAAGCTCCAGCGACAGGGCCCCGCGGAAGCCGGTGGCGTGCATCGTCCGCAGTACGTCGGTCAACGGACAGACGCCGTCGCCCGGGTAGACGCGGTGGCCGTCGCCAATTTCTTCGCGTGGCGGGTCGGCCGGGTAGTCGTTGATGTGGAAGGCATGCATCGCGGCACCGTTGAGTTGGTTGAGGCAATGGAAGCCCGAGCCGCCCTTGTATATATGGAAGGCGTCGAGCAACAGGCAGGCGTCGGGGTGGTCGGCGGCCGTGGTCACGAAGACCGCGTCGGCCACGGTGCCCAAGGTTTGGGCGGAACCCCAGATCTCCAACTGCGGCACGACGCCCGTCTCGCGTCCCACTTCGAGCACGGCCCGGTAGCGATCGGCCACCTTGCGCAGATCCATGCCCGGCGTGCGGTTGATGCCGGCCGGCGGGGCAGCGATGTGTGTGCCGCCGAGCTTGGCGATCAAGTCCATGTCGCGTCGCATGCTCTCCAAACCTTCCGTCCGTTGCTCTTCGTCGTCGACCGCCCAACGGGGAAAGCCGATGGCGCTTTCGAGGGCCAGTCCCAGGTCGGCGATCCGCTTCTTGAGATCGTCGATCGACTTGCCGGCCTCGACGTATCGATGGACGTTGCGCATCCAGACCTCGATCCCGTTGTATCCGGCCTTGGCCGCCACCTCGACCTCTTCGTCCAACGACAGGTTGTGGCCCAGGATCGTGCCGGTGTTCAGGCAATAGCGAAACGGTTTGCTGTTCGGTTGTGATTGTTTGTCGTCGGCCGGTGCCGCGACAGACGTTGTTGCCAACGCACCGGCGCCAAGACCGGCGGCCGAGCGGGTGATCCATTGGCGTCGGGAGAGTTCTTCTCGTTGCTGCTGCATGGCGGGGCCCTTTGGTGAACGGGGAGATGGACTTGCGCGGGTGTTGGGAAATATCGGGTGAGCCTATTGTTGCTAATGGAAGCGTAGTTTTCAAGCGGGGTGTGCGAAGCTGCAAGCGGCGTTGGGGGTTACTTCCACAGCGGTTGGCCCAGGGCGCCGCGCGGGCTGCCGAAGGTGATTTTGTCTTTTGGCAGTGTGTTTAACAGGTCGGGCAGGTCGTAGGTCTTTAGCGCTCCGTGGACGACGTTCTCGAACTGGCCGACGGACATCGGCTCCCGGACGACGTCCGACCAGCAGTTCAAGCTGCCATGGATCTCGACCGACGCGAACAACTGCGGCTCCAACGCGGCCGCGTGCAAAACGGCCGGGCCGACCCGCCCGCTGCTCGTGACGTGTACGCGGTTCGGCTTCTCACCCGCCTGATAGCCGGCCAGGAATCGGGCACAGACCGCCACGTCCTCGGTCCGCATCGCCAGGTAGGAGGTGCCCAGCAGGTAGGCCAGGTAGAGGTCCTTCCAATCGCTGCCGACGTGCAGCGGGATCCCCCGTTGGGGCGATTCTCCGCCGGCCGTTTCGCCCAGCCCGCGGAGATCGACCGCCAGCACGACGTGCCCCTGTTTCGCCAGACGTTCGACGGGGCCGTCCGGGTGGACGGCGATCCGCTTGCCTTGGCCGTCCAGGCACAGATAAGCCTCGCCGCTGCGATTCTTAGGCACGTAGGCCAGCGCCGGCAGCCGGATGCCGGGCTCCGGTGCAAGAATCAACTTCTCGACCGTGTAGCCGTGCGACGTCTCTCTCGCCGCGACGATCTTGCACTCGGGCTTAGGCAGATCGCTCAGCTTGCGGATGCCGGTGATCCGCCGCACTTCGGCCAGGGCCCGGGCCTTGTCGGTCTCTTGCCAGAACTTCTTTCGGGCCTTGGCGTACTGGGCCTCCAGGTCGTTGTTGATATCGTACGTGCTTCGGGCACCGTCGAGCAGCATCACCTGGCCGCGGGGCGTACACTGTAGCTGCTCGTCGGTGGCGATGGGCGATTCGGGTTCCGTAATTGCGTCGTCGGTGTCCATCAGCCAGCGTCGCATCCAGCGGACGGTCCCCACGCGCAACTCCGTCGAGAAGCCGTGCTTGGCGTCCAGTTCGATCAGGTCGACCCGTTCGGCGAAACCCATGCGCGTGTAGAATCGCTTGGCTTGGCGGAAGTTGTCCCACGTGCCCGTGATGTCGAAGAAATCGTGCGTGGCACAGCAGAGCAACGTCGGCTTCGGCGCCCGCATCATCACGTAGTCGGGATGGTCCATGCCGAAGCCGATCTGGCCGAAGATGTTCTGCTCGGCGTCCTGCGGCCCGATCGTCTCGCAGAGCCGACGCATGGTGGTCAGGTAGCAGCTCGGCGCGGCGCAAACGATTCGTTCGTCCAGGGCCATCAGGTAGCTGGTCAAGGTGCCGCCGCCGGAGTTGCCCGTGCAGCCGATCCGCTTGGGGTCGATCTCCGGGCGGCTTTGCAGGTAGTCGATTCCTCGCATGCCGTCCCAGATACGATAGCCGGCCGTGTTGCGTCCCAGCAGCGTGCTGCCGGTGCCGACCAGGCAATGGGCCGTGGTGCCGCCGGCGCGGGGTTTGCCGTTGGTGTCGAGAAGCTGGTATCGCTCGCCCTGCTCGATCGGGTCGTAGCAGAGTGCGGCCATCCCGTTGCGAGCCAGCAGGATCGACACCCGCTGGTAAGTCTCCGACGCCTTGCCGTTGTTGCTATGACCGCAAGGCACGAGCACGGCAGGGTAAGGCGGCACAGCATCCCTTGCTGCCGGCGGCACAGCATCCCTTGCTGCCGGCGGCACCGTCGTAGGCAGATAGAGGATCGCGGTGACGAAATGTTTCGGGCGGCTCTCGTAGATGATCTTCTCGATGCGGTAGCCGTCACGATCCTCTTTGCCGACGATTTGCGGACGCAGCGGCGTGCGCTGGGGGAATCCGCCGACGGCGTCGACGAAGAACTGCCGCGTCCGCCGCTGGTGCTCGGCCAGTTGTTCGGGCGCCTTGAGTTTCTCGTATTCGTCTCGGCGGCGATCGAGCGCCTGATGCATGCGGTCCATCAGGCGGGCATGCATCATCTGCGACGGCTTGCTGCCGTCAGGCATGGCCGAGAGCACGTCGAGGTCGTCGTCGGCCGTCGCGGTTGCGGTCGCTAGTGACAGGGCGATAAGCAGATTGCGGATCATGGCAACGTCCTTGGTGGGAAGGAGGTGGGATGATCCGCAGTGTAGACCGGCGGCGCACGATTGGCAAGCGGTGGATTTCGGAAGGTGCTAATGGGGCGGCATTCCCCATACAAGCTCGAAGCGCAAGCGAGTGGATCAC
>JABMRB010001243.1 GCA_013202865.1 Candidatus Nealsoniibacteriota bacterium
CGCTGCGCTCAGCCACCAGCCACCCAGCCACCAGCCACCCAGCCACCAGCCACCCCGTACTGGCCGCCGAAGACCTGGGCCTTGGCGGTATCTTCTCCGAAGTGAATTTGGCCGTCTCGCCGGGCGAGTGCCTGGGGCTGTACGGGTTCGTCGGCGCCGGGCACCAGGAGTTGGTCCACGCGCTGGCCGGTGCGTTGCGGCCCGACGCCGGGCGCGTCTCGCTGGACGGCCAGCGGCTGAAGCCCGGCAGCACGCACGATGCGGTCCGCCGCGGCGTGGTACTGGTGGCGGCCGATCGGGCACAAAGCCTGTTCATGCAGGGCGAAATCTATCAGAATGTCACGCTGGCCCATCTCCGCCGGGCGATCGGTGAGTGGCTCCGCCGCGGCAAGGAGACGGCCACGGTCGAACCGATGCTGCAACAGGTCGGTTGCCGCCCGGCCGACCCCCGGATGACCACCGGCAGCCTCTCCGGCGGCAATCAGCAGAAGGTGGCGATCGCCCGATGGCTGTTGGGCCCGGTCCGCGTGCTGCTGCTGGACGAGCCGACCCGGGGGATGGACGTGGGAGCTAAGGAAGAGGTAATGCGGCTGGTCGCCGCCTTGAAGCAGCGGGGCACCGCGGTGGTGCTCAGCTCGGCCGAGCCGGAGATGCTGCTGGCACATGCCGACCGGATCCTCGTCTTCAGCCGCGGCCGGATCACACACGAATTCACCGATACGCAACTGGACAAAACAACGCTGATGCAACACGCGTAACCATGACCGAACCTCAATTCACCGACAACACGCCGCGCCGCGAGATCGGCCGCTGGGAGGCCCGCGACTGGGCCCCACTGGTCAGTCTGGCGGTGCTAATCGTCTTCTTCGGGCTGACCGCACCCGGTTTCTTCCGGTTCGGCACACTGGAGATGATCCTGAACAAGGGGGCCGTGTTGGCGATCGTGGCCGCCGGGTTGACCTTCGTGCTGTTGTGCGCGGAGATCGACCTGTCGGTGGGGATGATGGCTCTGTGGTCGGCCTGTTACTGCGGATGGGTGTTTCAGAACTATGCGATGGGGCCGTCCGGAGAGCCGCCGGACTCTGCGTGGACGGTGGCGGCGGCGATTCTGATCCCGCTGTGGAGTTGCTGTCTGCTGGGGCTGGGTTGCGGTGTGCTGACCGTCTGGGCTCGGCTGCCGAGTTTCATTATCTCGCTGGCGATGATGTTCATTGCCGAAGGGCTCTCGCGGTGGATCACGCACAGCGAGAGCTTCAAGGTGCCCGGCGTGTTGAAGACCCTCGGCAACGACGGTATCCCGGTGCCGCTGCCGCTGGGAGCCCAGTTCTCGATACCCTACAGTGCGGTCCTTGCGGCGGCCGTGCTGTTGGTGGCCCATCTCGTCTTGCAGCATACCCGCTTCGGACGCTACGTTTACATGACCGGCGGCAACCGCGAGGCGGCCCGGCTGGCCGGCGTGCGGACCGGCCTGATCGTGATCGCGGCCATGGCGATTTGTGCGGTCACCGCGGCCGCGGCCGGGATGATCAACTCCGGGTGGCTTGGCAACGTGACGGTCGACCAGAACAAGGACCTGCTGCTCAGTTCGGTCGCCTGCGTGGTGCTCGGCGGGACCAGCCTCTTCGGCGGCGAAGGAGGTATCGGAAAGACGATCGTCGGCGTGCTCACCTTCACGGTGCTGAACGTCGGGCTGACCCTGATCGAGCAGATCAACCTCGGCGTGGTCGTGATCCCGATCGACGACTTCGTCCGACAACTGGCCACCGGCATCGTGCTGATGGTCGCCCTGGTAATCAACGGAATCCTTGCCAAACGGAGATAAGACGCCATGGTCATCGCTGTTGTGCAGAAAATCATGGACACCATTGGCAACGTCGGCGGCAACGCGGCGGTTTATACGGCCGTTGCCGCGATTGCGGCCGTGGTTCTGTTGCTGGTCTGGAAAGTGCTTGGCGGGCGGAAAAAGGTGGTCCACGATCGGCCCACGGAATTGACCGTCGACGTCGGTTCGCTGGGCAGCGCGGGTCCGCCGCCCGGGTCGCCCGTGCTGGAGTTCTATTACGAGCCGGTCCGTTTGGCCGCGGTGATTGTCGCTCCGGCCGGCCGAGGGCATGAACTGCCGCCGATCAACCAGCTCGACGCGGTCTTCGAGGCGATTCTTCCGGGGCTCTCCCAGGTAGTCGCCGCCCACAAATCGCTGGTTCGCCGCTGGCCGGCCCAGTTGAGCGTGACCGGATTCGCCCTCACTTTCTTTAAGTACGTCCGCCTGCCCGGCGACGCAGGCAAAGGCACACCCTGGTCGTCGGTCGCCGGCGTGGCCAAGCTCAAGGGCCATTCGGTGATGGCCGGTCTGGTCCTGCGAACCGAATTGCCCACCAACCACGGGCAGGTGACGATCGACTCGGAAGAGAAATGGCTCGGCATCCTGCGAGTGAAATCATGACACGTACCTCCCACCAACTCCGCCGCGACGCGCTGCAAATCTGGCAAGCCGGCGTTGATGCGGTCCGCTCAGAAACGCTCGTCCGCGAGGCCTTCCGCCTCGACGGTTCCACGTTGCTTGTCGGCGACGAGGAACTCGACCTTACCGCCGTCGGCCGGCTCATCGTCGTCGGGGCCGGCAAGGCGGGGGCCGGCATGGCTGCGGCCGTGGAAGAAGTGCTCGGGTCGCAGTTGATGCAGCAGAAGCAACTGACCGGCTGGGTCAACGTGCCGGCCGATTGTGTGCGACCGCTCGAGCGGATCACGCTGCACTCGGCCCGTCCGGCCGGCATGAACGAGCCGCGCCCCGAAGGCGCCGCCGGGGCGCGAGAGATCATTCGTCTGGTTGAATCGGCCGGGCCGGACGACCTCTGCCTGTGCCTGATCTCCGGTGGCGGCTCGGCCCTAATGCCCGCGCCGGTCGAAGGAATCTCGTTGGACGACAAGCTGGAGATTACCCGATATCTCAGTGCCGCCGGCGCCAACATCGAGCAGTTCAATACGGTCCGCAAGCAGCTCAGCCGGATCAAGGGTGGCGGTCTGATGCGGGCGTGTCGCGCCGGGCGAATCGTCTCGCTGATCATCTCCGACGTGCTGGGCGACCCGCTGGACGTGATCGCTTCCGGACCGACGACCGAGGACAGTTCCACGCCGCAGGCCGCGCTGGACGTGCTCGACGCCTTTGCCGCTCGCAACGCTTTGCCGTCGGCCGTGTTCGACTACCTCGAACAGAAACAGAACGCCCAACAACCCGAGCCAACCTGCCGGGTAACCAACCTGATCATCGGCAATCTGGCCACGGCGGTCGATGCAGCCGGCTTGGAAGCGGAGCGGCTCGGCTACGAGCAGGCGATGGTCTGTGCCGAGCGGTCTGAGGGTCCGGCCGAAGAGGTTGGTCGTCATCTGGCCGAGATGGCTCTGAAGATGCGCGCCGGTCCGGGGCCCAACTGTCTGATCAGCGGCGGCGAACCGGTCGTTACCCTGGTGGACGAGTCGCGGCGTGGTCAGGGCGGGCGCAACCAGCAGTTGGTCCTGGCGGCCCTGGAGAATCTGGCCGACGACGGGGCCCAGGGCATCGCGATTCTCTCCGGCGGCACCGACGGCGAAGACGGTCCCACCGACGCGGCGGGGGCACTGCTCGACGCCGACGCTCTGAGCCGGGCTAGCGAACTCCACCTCACCCCGGCCGACTATCTGGCCCGCAACGACGCCTACAACTACTTTCGCTCCATCGACGCCCTGATCAAGACGGGCCCCACCCACACGAACGTCTGCGACGTCCGCGTGGTGGTCGTCGATCGGTAAGTATTTAGCCCGCCGTGAATACACGGCGGGGGCATGGGGTGCGCCGGCGCACCGGACGCACCCCCGGGTGTGTTCACCCGGGGCTAAATACCCACTACCGGTGCGAGTCGCCGTGCGTGACGACTTCGATCAGATGAGTCAGGCACCGTGGCGTTGTGACCGGTGCGAGGTCGTCCCAGCCTGCCGCGTCCCGCTCACCCGGGTCGTTCGGTTCGGCGTTGTCGGGTTTTGGGTTTCCCAGGTTCAGGAGTTCGTAGAGCATCGGCCGGAGCAGTCCCCACACGTCGAACGACTTATGCAGGTAGTGGGCTCCCATCGACCGGCATTGGCTGATCGTCTGGTCGTCCGAACGTCCGGTGAGCACGATCACGGGAATGGAAGCGAGCTGTTTGTCCGGTGCCATCATTTCGCACACGCCGAGCCCATTACCCAGCGGCATGTTGACGTCGAGGCAAATCAGGTCGGGCATCTTTTCGTCGATGATCCGCAGGGCCGAGATGCCGTCGTAGGCCGGCAGCACGTTGAGCCCCAGTTGGCGGCACCGCATGGCAAGGACTTCGACCAGTTCGTAGTCGTCGTCGGCGATCAGGATGGTTTTGGTGGTCATGGTCAAGTCATTCCTGCCAGGCATGGTTCGTTGATCACTTCATGGAGCGCGGCGGTGATGGTACCGGTGTCGCAAGGTTTTTGCAGGAAGAAGCAGGCCCCCTGGCTGAGCGCCTTCTGTTGGTCGCGGAGACTGGCCGAGAGGATGATCACCGGCATGTCCATGGTCTCGGGGTGTTCGCGGAGTCGCTCGAAGGCTTCCAGACCGTCCATTTTCGGCATGTAGTTGTCCAGCAGGATCGCGGCGGGACGGTTTCGGATAGCAGATTCGACGGCCTCGTGCCCGTCGAACGCAGTGATGACGTCGTATCCGGCCGCCTCCAGGCGGATCTTCAGCCCGCGAACCAACTCGCGATCGTCGTCGGCCAGCAGTATTGTGGGGCGGTGGCGCTCGTCCGGCACAACCTCCTGCTGCGCGATGAACTGGCGGATGACTTCGTCGCTCTCGGACCGTTGGGACCAGACTCCCTTGGAACACAGCAAGATTTCGGGCAGTTTCTCGCCGGGCATGTTCCGGTTGGCGGCGGTCCATGCGGTTCGCACGCAGTCGATCATCCGGTCGATTTCGCCGTCGGAACATCTCGCCAGCACGAGCCACTTCTCGGGCAGACAGCGGACGACCAGATCGTTACCCCGAAAAGTATGTTGCAGGAACTCGTCGATCGCGTTGGAGACACCCGGTTTCAGCGGAGGCTCCACGTTGGCCACCAGCAAGCTGACGCTGCCGGAGCAATCTTCCAGCCGTTTCAAGTAGTCCAGGTACCGCTTTGCCAGCTCGGTCGGATTCCAGACCGGCACGGTAAACGAGAAGGTGCTTCCTTTGCCGGGTTCACTTTCGACGGTGATTTCGCCGAAATTGAGGTTGACCAGTTCCTTGGCGATTCCCAACCCTAGCCCGAAGCCCTTGGTACTGCTTCGCGGTGCCGACTCGACCTGCTGGAACCGGTTGAAGATCAGTTCCAGGTTTTCCGCGGAGATACCCGGCCCGTCGTCGGTGACGCGGACAACGACCTCCGAGCCGTTGCTGCCGAGCCGAGCATGGAGTGTCACCGACCCGCCGACACCGCAGAACTTGATTGCGTTGGCGGTCAGGTTGATGATCACGCGTCCCATTTTCTCCGGGTCGCAATAGACGACGGGCAGGTTCTCGGATACGGCGAAATCGAGATCCACTTTCTTGATCGACGCCTTGCGCTGCATGGCCGGGCGAACGTGCTTGAGAATGTCCTCCATGCTCGTCTGGCGGCGCCATGCGCTGAGCAACCCGGCCTCCAGTTTGCTCACGTCCAGCATGTCGTCGACCATGATCGCCAGATCGTCGGTTCGATCGTTGGCGATTTCGAGGAAATCGCGTTGCTGCTGGGTAACCTGTCCCGCCAGGCCGTCACGGACCAGTGTGACGTACTCCTTGACGACGGTCAGCGGCGTGCGGAATTCGTGGGAGACGTTGTCGACGAACTGCTGGGCCGTCTCGTAGAGTTCAGCCAGCTTGGCGTTTTTCCGGTCGAGCAACTCGTTCGCTTTCTCCAGCCGCAGGAACAACTGCTGGCGCCGCACCGCGTAGCAGAGCGCGCGTTCCAGCGTCCGGGCGTTGAGGTCGCCCTTGTAGAGATAGTCGTGCGCACCCAACGCGGCCGCTTCGACGCCGACGGACGGACCCCCGTTGCCGGTCAGGACCACAACGGAGACTCCCGGGCAGCACCGGCGGACCTCGGAGAGAGCCTCGAACCCGCTCGCATCCGGGAGTCCCAGGTCCAACAAGACGACGTCGTGTGCTTTCCTGTCCAGCGACTCCTTTGCCGCGGCCAGACAGTCGACGTGTTCCAACTCGAACGATGTGAGATCGGCGTCCGTCAGGGCTAACTTCACGAACAACGCGTGGTCAGGATCGTCCTCGACGAGCAGGACCTTCACTTGTGTCCCAGCCATCGCTTACCCCCAATCGAGCACTTGGTTTGGAAACTACCTCTGTACTGTTTCAACCCGGTTCTCCATGCAGTCGTCCACAATCAGCACGCGTCTCGACATAGCAGTAATGGTCGTCTCGCTTGTGGCAGTGGCGTCTTCGCCCGATCGACAGCGCCACAAAAAAACCAAACAAGCCCCTTCGCCGCTATAGTCTAGGTCACACAAACGGCAGCCGTTCGGCGGTCGCAGTCTTGTCGGTGATAGCGGTTGTGAGGAAGGCTACGTGGGGTGCGTGCAACGCACCACAGAATCCGGTGCAGGTGCGTTGCACGCACCCTACGCCAACAGCAGATCGACGGCCCATGGGGCCACGTCTTCGGCAACGGGTGCCCGCCGCTGCGGATCGGGCCATTGAAGATCGTAGAGCCAGACGGTTTCGGCGGGGCGCAATGGAGCCGCTTCCTCGCCGGCGGTATTCGCGCCGGACAGATCGATCAACTGCACACCGGTCAAGAAATCGGTCTGGTTGTTTCTGGCCAAGAGCAGGTCGATGGCGTCGACGAAGCTGTCGCGATTGAAGTCGCAGATGAAGTCGACCGGCGCCGGGCGGAGGAAGTCGCGGGGGTTGTTTCGCGCCACTAACAGGTCGGCCGCGGTGACCTGGGCGCCGCTAGGGGAGTCGCCCACCTCGGCCACCGCGTTGCCGAAGTAGAAGACGTCGTCCGCGGTCATCCCCAGATCGGCCGCCAGCACGGTGACCTCCAGCCACTGGTTACGCACCGTGCCTTCGGGCCAGGTGATCGTCACTCGGTCGGAACCGCCGACGCCGGCGTGCTCGCGAAAAGTGACCGTTGCAGGCGTCGAAACCGTTTCCCAATCGTCCGGTGTGGAGTCGTCGCCGATGCGAAAAACGAAATCGCTCGCCGTCGGGACCACGCCTTCGAGCAAGTTGGCAACGTCGATCATCACGCCGTTGATTCCGCCCGTGTAGCTGGTGTAGTTTTCAAACGACGCCGCTTTGCCCGGCAGCAAGGCAACCTTGTCGGTGGCGATCGCGTCGTCGTCCCGGGCGTCGGCCACCGCATCGTTGCCGTCGAAGGCCGAGGCGTTGTAGAAGACGTAGCGCCCCTGGACCTCGGGCGGGAGACGGGCACCGAAGTCGCGATCGGTTGCCACGCTGCCGGGAGCCAAGGTCACTTCGTGCGTGCTCTCGGGGGGAAACGTCCGAAGCCAGTCGGGTGGGAGCACTTGAGCCACCACGTGGACGCCGCTCAGCAGTTGCGAGAGGACGTACGTTCCGTCGGGCCCCGTGGTTGTCGAGCGTTCGCCGTCGTCCCATTGTCCGTTGTGGTCGCGGTCGATGTAGATCGTCCAGTCGTCCAGCGGCGGCTCGTCGGCGTCCCAATCGCCGTCGCCGTCTTCGTCGTGGAACGCGGCGCCCCGAACGGATCCTCTTGTAGGGGCCCCGTCGGCGTACGGTTTCGTCACGTAGGCGTCCCACGTACCGCCGTGGTAGGTTTCGCTCAGTCCGCCGGCAGCCCAATCCACGGAGTTTGTCTCGCCGATAATCCAGACGTTGCCGCGCATGTCGGCGGCCACGCCATAGCCCCATTCCGAAAGGTCGCCGCCGACGTAGCTCGATTGGACGATTTGCCCGAACGGGTCGAGTTCGGTGAAGAAGGCGTCGTGTGGGCCGTCGAGAATGGAATCGAACCCGTCGATGATCCAATCGGGTGAGGCGGTCATGCCGACGATCCAGCCG
>JABMRB010001244.1 GCA_013202865.1 Candidatus Nealsoniibacteriota bacterium
AGATCAAGCAGGCCGACGCCGTGGTGATCGGCACGCCCGTCTACTTCGACACGATCACCTCCATGATATGGGCCTTCATCGAGCGATTCTTCGGTTATCGCCATGTGGACATACCGATCGCGGGCAAGCCCTTTGTGCTCGTGGTCGGCGGTGCGATGATGCTCGACTCAGCGGTCGCGCAACTCCACAAGGTGTTGGGTGCGTTCGAGGTCGACGTGCTCGACACGGTCAGATTCCAGTCGAAGGTTCCGCCCTGTTTCAAGTGCGGTCGTCACCGGGAGTGCGAGATTGGCGGGGCGTACAAGATGTTCGGCGATGCGGCAAAGGAATTGAAGATCACAAAGCAGATGTTCACCAGATGGGAGGACGATAGCGAGGTCGCAGCCGCGGTCGATGCTGCCGCAGGGAAACTGAAGAACATCTGATCTGAGGGAAGAGATGTGATTGGGCCTGATCGCCGATGCCCATGAACGGACGTCGCACCCTCTATTGTGTCCTGGGAGTATCGTCACACTTGAGATCGCCCAGTGTGTACTGGATACCGTCGAGCAGGAACTGAAGGAGTCTCGGATTCTCGAAACTCTGGGCATTGTGTGACGGGGAAATGTAGAAGACGCGGCCTTTACCGTGCTTCTTGATCCAGGACACGTATCGAACGTCCGATTTGACCTGCTCCTGCCGGTTCCCGCAGTTGAGCTTGTCGGTATCCATCACCAGCAACGGCCGGAAGTTCTTTTTCTCATAAGCCTTGTTGAAAAGATACGGTTCATCGACGTGAACGAAGGGCTTTCCCTCAAAAGCCTTCACCAAGGGATGATCCGGCTCCACCAGGTGGACGGTCACTTCCTGCTGCGCCGGATGAAAAGCAAAACTGCCGCCCAGCAGTTCGCTGAACTGCTCCGAATTGTTGAATATCACGATCGCACCGTGGATCGCGACGAGGCCGCCTCCTTCGGCAACGAAATTGATGAGATTGTCTTCCAGTACGGCAGCTTCTTCCTTCTTGTCTTTGCCGAGAACATCCAGGAACAGGTTTCTCTCCGGGTTCTTCGAACAGTTGTTGTTGAGAATGATACCGTCAAACTGCCGGATATTTTCTTTCGAGAACATCTCGATGTCGTTACTTTGCACAACTTCAAAGGCACCGCTCTTCTCGCCCAGCGCCTCGACAACCACATCCGTGTGAGGGATCACCCAATGCTTGAAGCCCGTGCAACGGGAAAAGAGAAGTACCGTGCGCTTGGATTCCGGTTTCACCCGGGGGTTCGCCGGGGCAAGCTCCATGATCTTGCCTTTCCATTGCGGAGTGAGTTCTATGGCAGGCGCGCCCGCGCCCTTGGCTTGGACACCAACCACCGCAAACATCATTGATAGCACCAGCGCACACAGCTTGTTTCTCACGGCTTCATCTCCTTTTCTGGTCGTGTTGCCGGTCATTTCCTACAAGGCCTTTCCGGGGAAGTGACCGTTCACTACTTTGAGTGTGAACGATCGGATCGGCCACGTCAAGCTACCGACTGCCGCCATGCACCGGAACACGCCCTGACGGTCGCTTCTGCCGACACACCCAATCTCTCGTCAACACCCGGGCGGCATGGTCGCCCAGGTTTCTGCGCCGCTACTGGAGGCGTTGCGGAAAACATGAGAAATCGCAAACGATCGGCGGCGACCCCGGGTGTGTTCACCCGGGGCTAAATGGTGTATACTTCTATTTGCGTCCCACCCGGCCGAGTCTCAGCCCCCCGCTCGGTTCGTTCCCGCCACACGAGGAGACCTTCTCATGCGTCCGCGCCAACTGTTCTGCCGTTTGCTTTCTGCTGCCGTGGTGTTTTCAATGCTGATCACCGCGGCGGCTGCGGACGAACCGGCCTTTCGGTTCGCTAAGATATTCACCGACAACATGGTCCTGCAGCAACAGAAACCGATCACCATCTGGGGTTGGGCCACGCCCGGCACAACCGTGGCGGTAACGTTGACTCAGAATCGCACTGACGGCGAGCAGGCCATGGCGAGGGTCTTGGAACTGGAAACACAGAAGGGGATCCGCCGCACTGGACCGCCACAAGACGACGGGAGTTACTCTGTGACAGTCCAATACGTGGAGAAGAACCCGCCCAAGCCGATCACGCAGACCATCGACGCCAAGGCCGGTGCCGACGGCCGATGGTCGGTCGAGTTCAAACCCGCGGCGGCCAGCTTCCAGCCCACCTGGATCTTCGCCAACAGCGGCACAGCGTCCCTCGCTGCCGGCGGCACGCACGAGATCGGCGTGCAAGACGTCCTGATCGGCGAGATTTGGGTC
>JABMRB010001245.1 GCA_013202865.1 Candidatus Nealsoniibacteriota bacterium
GGCGAAGTCTTCACCAACATGCGCGGCGGTATCAGCACCCGAAATGCCACCCGGTACAAGGGAATTTTCGACCTGTTGCTGACCGCCAACCTCGATCATTACGACCTGTTCCCCGGCGGGATCGTTTACCTCTACGGGAACCAGGGCCACGGGCGGGGGATCACCGAAGAGTTCGTGGGCGATTCTCTGGAAATCAGCAATATCGATTTCCTCCACACGATGCAGGTGGCCGAATTTTGGTGGGAAGTAGCCTTGTTCGACGAGTTCTTACGCGTGCGGCTGGGAAAACAGGACGCCAACCATGACTTTGCCATCGTGGAATCGGCAGGCGACTTCATCAACGGGTGCTACGGCCAGCATTCGAACATTCCCATGCCCTCGTGGCCCGACGGGGCCATGGGCGCGGCCCTCTATTTTCAACTTGCCGACCGGTGGGAACTGCGGACCGGCGTGTGGGACGGTGCGGCCGACGGACGCACCTGGGGATTCTCCGGTACCGGCGAGACGGTTTCCATGCTCGAGGTGAAAACGCAATACGACCTGATCGACCGGTTGCCCGGAGAATTCCACGCCGGCGTCTGGTATCACAACGGGCAGTTCGGCGATCTGGACGGGAGCCCGATCCACACGGGCAACCACGGCGTCTACTTGGGCGCGGACCAGGCCGTTTTCCGAGAAAACGGCGACGACGGGGAAGACGACCAGGGTCTCAGCGCGTTTGTCCAATACGGCTGGTCCCGCGAAGACCGTAGCGAAATACCCCACTACCTTGGCGGCGGGCTGGTCTACAAGGGTCTGATCGGAACGCGCGACGAGGATCGGATCGGAGTGGCGGTGGCCCATGCGGTTTTCAGCGACTTGCTGGTGGGCCGGTCAGCCGAAACGAACGTCGAACTGTTCTACAAGCTGCAGTTGGCCCCCTACTTCTCGATCCAGCCCGATCTGCAGTACGTCGCCAGTCCCAGCGGCATCTACCGCGATGCCTTTGTGGCCGGGCTGCGGGTCGAGGTGGATCTCTGATCGCCCGGCGAGCCGCGGGGTTTACCCCCGCGCTGCGGTTAGGCCGCCTACCATTTTCGCGGGGGTAAACCCCGCGGCTCGCGGTTCCATTTGGCCACGTCGCTTTCGCCCCACCGCCCTCCCCACTCGACACCCGACCGGTGTGGTGTTACAATTCTTGTACAAGTGTTATTCAAGAAGGAGAAAACTGATGTGTAGACTACTGCGACTTTCCTTGGCTGTCGCGACCCTGCTGTGCCTGTCGGCCGGCATGGCGGAGGCCCATTTTCAGGTCCTGATCCCGTCGGCCGACGTCGTCGAGGCGGGCGACAGTAAGACGCTCGATTTGAACGTCGTTTTCACGCATCCGATGGCACCCGGGCCGGCGATGGAGATGGGCACGCCGCGGCAATTCGGCCTGTTGATCGACGGCAAGAAGCACGACCTGCGGGAACACCTCCGGCCGCGGAAGGTCGACGGCAAGACGGCGTATCGCTCGCAGGTCCAAGTGTCCGTGCCGGGCGATTACATTTTCTTCATCGAACCGGCGCCCTATTGGGAACCGACCGAACGGAAGATGATCGTCCACTACACCAAGGTGGTCGTCGACGTATTCGGCGCCGAAGAGGGTTGGGACACGATGGTCGGTCTGCCCGTGGAGATCGAACCGCTGGTCCGCCCGTTCGGCCTTTGGACCGGCAACGCCTTCCGCGGCATCGTCCGCCGCAACGGCAAGCCGGTCCCGTTTGCCGAGGTCGAAGTGGAGTACTTCAACGACGGCGGCAAGGTCAAGATCCCCAACGACGCATTCTTCACGCAGGTCATCAAGGCCGACGCCGCGGGCGTCTTCTCCTACACGATGCCCCGTGCCGGCTGGTGGGGGTTCGCCGCACTGGTCGACGGCGACGAAAAGATGAACAACCCCGACGGCGAACCGGTCGACGTCGAACTCGGCGGGTTGATTTGGGTGAAGACGGTCGACATGGAAACGAAATAGGCGATTCGTGCCATGCATATCTCCGAAGCAATGCTGACCGATTCGCTCGAAGGTAACCTCGCTCTCGGCGCCGGCATGGCGTTGGCCGCCGCGGGGACGGCCGTCGGGTTGCGCAAGATGGACTACGAGCGGATCCCGCAGGTGGCCGTGCTTAGTTCAGCTTTCTTCGTGGCCTCGTTGATCCAGATACCGGGCCCGATTGCCGTCCACCTGGTGCTCAACGGTCTGATGGGTCTGATCCTGGGCTGGGCCGTGTTTCCTGCGGTGCTGATCGCACTCGTATTGCAGGCCGTGCTCTTCCTGGCGGGCGGGCTGACGGCGGTGGGCGTCAATACGGTGGTGATGGCGTTGCCGGCAATCGTATGCTACTACGCCTTGAACCGCTCGGCCCGCTCCGCCAGCGAGCCGGTGGCCTTTCTCGCAGGATTCGCCGCCGGCGCGACGGGCGTGCTGTTGGGGATCTTCTTGGCGGCCGCCGCGCTGATCACCGCCGGTGAAGAATTCAAGCTGCTCGGCGAGGGGGCCGTCCTGTGGCACCTGCCGGTGGCGGTGATCGATGGCCTGATAACCGGCAGCGCCGTGGTCTTCCTCCGCAAGGTGCGGCCGGAACTGTTGGAGGCACCCTTGTTGGCAAATCAAGTAGAGGTGACACATGGATAGGCATTGGTTCGAGAGGGATCGTGCCAACCTTGTCGGTGCGGCCACAGTTCTCGTTTGCCTCTTGTGGGCCAATACGTCCTTCGGGCATACGTTGAACGTTTTTGCTACCGTCGAGGGCAACACGATCCGGGGCGAGGTCTACTTCCGTGGCCGGGTGCCGGCGCGGCAGGCAAAGGTCGAGGCCCTCGATCCGCAAGGCCAAAAGCTGGGCGACACGACCACCGACGACCAGGGTGCGTTCACTTATGAAGCCCGCTTCTGCTGCGATCACCGGCTGGTGGCCAAAACGAGCGAAGGACACGCGGCCGAATGCATGGTCACCGCCGCCGAACTGCCCCGCGACCTGCCGACGCGCGACGGTGTGCCCGCCAACGCACCGCCGGTAGCCGCGGCAAATCCGCCACAGCCGTCGGCTGACGCACCGGACGACGCCCGACTGAAGAAGTTGATCGAGCAGGCCGTCGCCCGGCAGGTTGCGCCGCTGCAACGGGAGCTGCGAGAGTATCGCGATCGTACCCGATTTACCGACGTGGTCGGCGGCATCGGCTACATCCTCGGCATCACCGGGATTCTGTTCTATCTGCTGGGAGTCCGCAAGAAAGGACGCACCGGCAATGGACCATAGCCACGACCACCACCATGCGCCGCCGATACTGGGCCACTCGTCACTGGTTACCCGGCCGACTTGCTACCTGTGCAGCGTCGATCCGCGCGCCCGCCTGCTGGTGGCCGTGGCGTTTTCCGTGGTGGTGGCCGTGCTGCTGAAGTCGCCGACGGCGTTGTGGTTGGCACTGGCCGTCGGTATCGTGGCGGTGGCCATGGCCCGGCTGAGGCCGATGGCCGTGCTCAAACGGCTCGTGCCGTTCAACCTGCTCGTGCTGGTGCTGTTTCTCGTGCTGCCGCTGACCAAAGACGGCCAACCGCTGGTGACGCTCTTAGGATTCGATCTCACCGGGGAAGGCTTCTTGCAGGCCGGCAGAATTGCGCTCAAAGGAAACGCGATCCTCCTGACCCTGATGGTGATGCTCGGTACGCTCGACGTCGGCATCCTCGGCCACACGCTGAGCCATCTTCGGGTGCCCGACAAACTGACGCACCTGTTGGTCTTCACGGTCCGCTACCTGGACGTGTTGCATCGCGAATACCTGCGACTGGCGGCCGCCATGAAGACGCGCGGATTCCGACCGCGACTGAACCGCCACACACTGGCTACCTACGGCTACCTGGTCGGCATGTTGCTGGTCCGCAGTTTCGACCGGGCCGAGCGGATTGTCGCGGCGATGAAGTGTCGCGGATTCCGGGGGCGGTTCTATCTGCTGGATCATTTCAGCTTCTCGCGGCGCGACGTGCCGTTCTGTGTTGTCTCGATCGTTACCCTGCTCGCCTTGATCGTGGTTCAGTACACATGAGCGACCCGTTGATCCAGCTTCGCAACGTCGATTTCGCCTACGCCGGCCGGCCCGTGTTGGCCGGGTGCGATTTCTGCCTTCGGCCGGGCGATCGGCTCGCGCTGGTCGGCGCCAACGGCTGCGGCAAGACGACGCTGCTGCATCTGATCGTGGGGTTGTTGCTGCCCGACTCGGGCACGATCGAGGCCTTCGGCAAGGTCTGCCGTCGCGAGCCCGATTTTCACGAGGTCCGCCGCCGGGCCGGGCTGCTGTTCCAGGACGCCGACGATCAGCTCTTCTGCCCCACTGTGGCCGAGGACGTCGGCTTCGGCCCGATGAATCTCGGCAAGACGCGCGACGAGGCGCACGCGATCGTCACCGAAACGCTCGACTCGCTGGAGCTTTCCGGTTACGAAGAACGGATCACCTACCGGCTCTCCGGCGGCGAGAAGCGGCTGGTTGCCTTGGCCACGGTCCTGGCGATGCGTCCCGACGTGCTCCTGCTGGACGAACCCACCTCCGGCCTCGACGACCACGCCACCGACCGGCTCGCCGAGATCCTCATCTCGCTACCCCAGTCGATAGTCACCGCATCGCACGACCGGCCGTTTCTCGAGAGGACGACCGGGAAGACGGTTCGGTTGGTCGACGGTGCGGTATCGACGTAGGACGGATTTTCAATCCGTCCTACAAAACGATTGCTACGCGATCAACTGCCGCATCTCGTGCCGATACGCCAGCGCATCGGCGATTAACTCGAGCGTCTCGTCGATCTGCTCGGTCGTGCGGAACCCGATCGTGAAGGCGTGGACGCTACCCAGGCCGAGAACGTACTTGAGCGCTTGCGCTCGTTTCTCGCGGCTGTCGTAACCGCTCTCGCCGAAGATCTTCATCCCCAGCACGCCGCGGCCGGTGGCGTGCGCCTTCTTCAACAGCGCGGCCACCTCGGCCGGTTTGCCGTCCATCATTGTACCGAACGGATTGATTCGCACGAGTTGCACGTCGATCCAGTCGACGTCGATCGAGGCCGCCAGCGGGTCCAGGCCGTGGTTCGAGATGCCGACGGCACGGATGTGGCCCTTTTCCTTCGCGTCGCTCAGCGCGTCCATCACCGGCCGCATGTCGGTCGGCCAGGTGCCCTTCTGCATGCAGTGCATCAGCACCGTGTCGATGTAGTCGACGTTCAACTCCTTGCGGAACCGGGCCACGTCGGCGGTGGCCGTCGCAGCGTCTTTCGCCGGGGTCTTCGACTGGAGGAAATACTTCTCCCGCGGCACGCCCTTCAAGGCGGCACCGACGAAGGGGTGCATGCGGTAGTTGTCGGCCGTGTCGACGTAGCGGATGCCGCGGTCCAGGGCATGGCGGGTGAGCTTGGTGAAGCCCTTCTCGCCCAGTTCGCGTTGTTCGCGACCGCCGCGCGTGCCCGTTCCGATCCCCAGCACCGAGGTCTTGATGCCGCTACGGCCCAGCGTGACCAGATCGGTGCCACTGGTGATCTTAGGGCGATCTTCGGCAGCGAAACCGAACCGACCGGCCACTGCGGCCGCCCCGGCTGCCACGGTCCCGGCCAGGAATTCACGACGTGAAATGTGTGACATAGCTTAGTCCTTCTGTGGTTGAGGTCGTTTTTGGGGGGGAGTATCCGCCGCAGTTCGCCGGAAGTCTTACCAAGTATAGCCGATCCGGCCTGCTGCGCCCAATTACGAATGCGTCTTGCTAAAGGTGGGCCTCGCTCAAGGAAACGGCTCTTCCAGCCTGCCCCCTACCGTAACACAACCGATCGCAGAGAATCTCGCCCTGTTGGCCCGCTCGACCCAGCCTACAGGTCATTGGCGAAGCAGCGTTTGAACCGCCTACCTCGACGATTGCAAAGCACCGGCCATTCGGGCAAGATGGGGTTACGGTCCACCCACCCGGCCATTGCAGGAGAGCTTGAATTGAATCGCCCGCGGTTGATGCTCTTTCGATTCTGCCTCTATGGGTTCCTCAAGAACCAGCAGTACTACGACCCGTTCCTGGTCCTGATCTTCTTGCAGAAGGGCCTTTCGTTCGCCGAAATCGGCATTCTGATCGCCTTTCGGGCGATCTGCATCAATTTAACGGAGATACCCGCCGGTGCCGTTGCCGACGTCCTGGGCCGCCGCCGGTCGATGATCGTGTCGTTTCTGGCCTACATCGGCTCGTTCCTCGTCTTCGGTCTCTGTAATCCGCTCTGGACGCTCTTTGCGGCCATGCTGCTGTTTGCCGTCGGCGAGGCATTTCGCACCGGAACGCACAAGGCGATGATCTTCGACTGGCTCCAGCGGCAAGGCCGGCTCGACGAAAGGACCACCGTCTACGGCCGGACGCGATCGTGGAGCAAGCTCGGCTCGGCCACGAGCGCCGTCATCGCGGCCGCGGTGGTCTTCGTAATCCCCCCCAAACAACTCTCGATCGTGTTTCTCGTTTGCATCGTTCCTTATCTGGCGGCTATCGTCAACTTCCTCGGATACCCGGCGTATCTCGATGGGCCGCGATCGGATGCGTCACACCGCGAACGGAGCGTGCTGAAGACCCTCTTCGCGGCCGTCTCGCAGAGCTTCCGCCACCGCTCGCTACGAAGGATGCTCGTCGAGTCGATGGGCTACGAGGGACTGTTCCAGTCGAGCAAGGACTACGTCCAGCCCGTGCTCGCCGCGGCCTGTATTTCACTGCCGATGTTGCTGGGGCTCGACGAACATCGCCGCGTGGCCGTCGGCATCGGGGCGGTCTACTTCGCGCTGCACCTGCTGGGCAGTTTCGCCTCTCGGGGCGCCGGCCGATTGGCCGCGGCCGCCGGTTCCGAGCAACGTTCCGCCCGGCTGCTCTGGTGGATGGACCTCGCGGTGTTCGGATTGATGGCGGCAGGCATCCTCGCCGGTCTCTGGACGTTGGTGATCGGTGCGTTCGTCCTGCTGGCCGTGTTGCAGAACCTCTGGCGGCCGATACTCGTCGGGCGGGTCGCTTCGCAGGCCGACGCCGCGCAAACCGCCACCGTCCTGAGCATCGAGTCGCAAGCCAAGAGCCTCTTCGTCGCCGCCGTCGCTCCACCGCTAGGATGGTCGATCGACCTGATCGCATCCGGCGGCAACGCAGAACTTCAGTTCCTGCCAGTGGCCGCACTGGGCATCGCCATCTCGATGCTGATGCTCCTAACCGGCCCACAAAGCCGCGACCGGTGGTCGCGCCCATGACATATCACCGAGCGTAGCGGTTTTGGGTAACGCTTGGCGCGACCACCGGTCGCGGCTTTGTAGGGAAATCGCTGCCTCCCGGTTTCCTCAACCGTTGAATTCGCGCTGGCCACCCGTTACACTGGGTAATAGCAATAAGCTCGATACCTCTGACCAAACACCGCCATTCCAGTGAGCCCACAACCATGCCCAAACGGACCACCGCGATTGCGTTGATGATTCTTCTCTGTTGCACCGCGTTGCCCGGCATCGCAGCAGATGCCGAGAACGAGGGCGCCAAGACCCGACTCGCCGTCGATGGGGATCGGGCCAAGACGTACGTGGCCCATCTCGCCAGCGACGCCATGCAAGGTCGGGCGAGTTGCACCGAGGGATTTCGCACGGCCGCGGATTGGGTGGCGGAGAACTTCAAACAGTGGGGACTCAAACCGGCCGGTGAAGACGGCACCTACTTCCAGAAAGTCGAGATCCGCCCGTTTGACCAGACGACCGGAATTCCCGCGCTCTCGGTCGCTGTTACTGAGAGTGACAGCCGGAAGTTCCTGTTCGACGACGCCGACTATACACTCGACACGCTCTCGACGGTCGGCGTTACGAAGCAGGCCGAGGTTGTTTTCGTCGGCTATGGAATCGCTGCCGCAAAGAAGGGTCTTGACGAGTACGACGGGATCGACGTCAGGGACAAGATCGTGCTCGTGCTGAGCGGCTCACCCAAAGACGCCCCCGAGCCGCGAGGGATGTTTACCGCCGGTGAAGAAGAGAAGAAGGGCGGAAACGAGGAGCAGTGGAAGGAAGAGTCGACCGACCTGAGCAAGATCAAGACGGCCTACGAAAAGGGCGCCGCCGCGATCCTCTTCTTCGACCCGGCCGCTTCGCCGGACGGTAGTTCCCGGCGCCGCTCCCGCAAGACCGCATTCACCCCCGATCGCGACTTCCTCTGCTTCGTCATCCAGGAACGCGTGTTCCGCGCGATCATGAAACAGGACCCCCAGCAGTCGCCCGCCGGGTTGACGCGAAGCATCGACGCGATTCGACGCGATATCAAGGCCAAGAAACCGCGATCCCAAGCGACCGGCGTCAGCGTAACGCTCAAGGGCTACGACTCTTTGGTTCGCTACGACAAGGAGCACGGCAACAACACGGCACGCAACGTGTTGGCAAAGATCGAAGGAACCGACCCGGAACTGAAGAAGCAGATCATTGTGGTCTGTGCCCATCTCGATCACGTCGGCATCCGCGACGGCTACGTCCGCAACGGGGCCGACGATAATGCGTCGGGCTCGAGCGTCGTGATGGAAGTGGCCCGCGTGTTGGCCGAAGGTGGATTCCAACCCAAGCGGACGCTCGTGTTCGCTTGTTGGTGCGGCGAGGAACTCGGGCTGATCGGTTCGAACCACTACACCAATCATCCGTGCGACGGCGTGACCATGGACCAAACCGTCGCCTGCTTCAATTCTGACATGGTGGGCATGGGAGCGACCCTTCGCGCCATGGGGGCGCTGAACTTCCCCTCAATCTGGGACGTAATCTGCCGCGGCCAGGACCCCAAAGTCATGGAACATATCGACCCCAGCCAAGGAGGAACCGGCGGCAGCGACCACTCGGGCTTCATCAAACGGGGCATCGAGGCGATGCTCCTGATCACCAGCGGGGGCGTCGGCCACCAAGACTATCATCAGCCCGAGGACGATACCGAGAAAATCGAGCCGGAAATGCTGCGGATCGCCGGACAGTTCGTCCTCCAAGGCACGATGAATCTGGCGGTCGAAACCGAAATGAACCTGATCGTCGAGCGGCGTCAGGAGATCTACACCGGATTGCAGATGCGGGTCGCCAACCTCAATCCGGACCTGGAAGGTAGCCTTTGGACGAAAGTGACGATCAAGAAGCAGCAGAAGGAGGCCCTCTACGAGGAGATCCATAATCGGGCCCGTGTGTTGTTCAAGGCGGCGGCCTCGGGGAACTTGCCCGGCGGAGATAGCCCCCACGGAAAGAAGTCGATCACACGCGGGTCGAACGGCCTGGGTACGGCGGCCGACGACGCTCGCCTGCTCCTGCTGCTGATCGACTACTACGGAATCGGCCGAGCCGACTTCACCGGCGACGATGGCACATGGGTCGTCGACGGGCGACTGACCGACCAGGGGAAAGCGGCCCTGAAGGTCCTTGAAGCCAACGGCGTTATCGTCCGGCTCGTCTCGCCCGGCAACGACTTGATCGACGACGTGCTCACCGCCGCCTCGAAGGCATTCATCATCACGGGCGATTACGAGATCCCCGAAGAGATGGTCGATCGACTGAACGGCCGGGGTGTCCGCTTCGGCGTCAACTGCGACCCCAAAGACGTCGACGGCTTCATCGCGAGACTGGAGAAGGTAAAGACCCAACTGAAAGAGCGCAAGCACCTCTTCCTGTTGCTCACCGCCACCGAAGGGCTCGACGAGGCCAAGGGACAGCTCTATCTCGGACTGCTCGACAAAGGTTGGACCCACAACGAAATCAACGGGAACCGAGAACACCGCGGCCTCATTGCCGGGGGGACTCTGAATTCCATCGGTCGATAGCATCGCGGTAATGATCGTTGAAGATGTTGGCCGGCCGAAGTTCGGCTTGGGCCGTTGCGGCGATCGTCAAGAAGAAACACGCCGGGAGGCAGGTTAGTCTCTTCATGATGGACGTCCTTTTGCGGCTTGGAAGATGGTTAGTCGGGCCGCTTGTTCCCGCTCCTCGCCGAGCATCTTGGCCAGCAGGTCGAGTTGCGTTTGGGCCGTGGCCAACATGCCGTCTTGAATGCTTTGCTCGATGATGGCGAGCGTGAGGATGCCGCCGAGCTCGCGTGTCTGGCTTTCGGCCAGCGCATTGCCCATCTCGGGGCGCGGGTCTTCCGTCTCCTGGAACAGTCGGCCGTTAGCACCGAGGATGACGTCGTCCGGCCTTAGGACATCGGTGGCTGGTGCATCGGTCGGCAACGCATCTGGTGTGCGGCCGTCTCGACCGGTCCCGGCAGCGTACCCAACACACTCGACTGGCGTGAGAAGAGGTCCGCCTTCACGTCGCGCACTTCGCTCAGCGCACGGGCACAGTGATCGTCGGACATGATGAAGAGGATATTGGGCTTCTCGGCCGCGCGTGCTGATGCCACAGGCACATAAGCGGCCATCGCGAGGCCGGGAAGAAGCATCCAGAGGGTGTGACGTCCTGACATGTTGCGTGGTCCTTGTAGCTTGTGTCTGCTCGGCCGCGGTAGTGATAGCCGCCATCGTAACCCTGGGATACCGCGTACTATGCAGGAAGATTGGCCGTTGTGCAAACCGCCCCCTCGCACGGGTGGAGGCAGGCATCCAAGACGGACCGAAGGCGGCCGGCTTGGTGGCTACGCACACCAGAGCGTGTTTGACAGCGTCCCTCGCTGTCGGCGGTAGCTACCGTCCGCCGCATTTCTACGGCCACAACGTCGCTAGCAACAGATCTACGGCGTCTACGGCACCGTCTTTCTCGGCCGGGCGGTGGGTGGTCGGCTGGCCGAGGTCGGTGAGCCAGACTAGCGCGGCAGGCGGGGCGCCTTGGGCTTCCTCGACGCTGCCGGAAAGGTCGATCAGATTCAGGGCGCTGAGGAAGTTCGTTTGATTGTTCCGCGCTAGCAGAACGTCGGTGGCGTTGACCGCGCCGTCGCGGTCGCAGTCGTAAGCGTTATCGATCGCGGCCGGGGTGAGTTGATCGCGGGGGTTGTTTCGCGTCAATAAAAGGTCCGAGGTTGTAACCCGGGCGTCGGTCGGCGAATTGCCCGACTCGGCCACTGCGTTGCCATAATAGAAAACGTCATCGCCGGCCAGGCCCAGGGTGTCGGACGCTACTGTCACTTGCAGCCAGCCGTTGCGAAGTTCGCCGGAGTTGAACGTGATCGTTACCCGCGTGGAATCGCCGTCACCCGGGCGGACCGTGACGCTCTCGGGTGACACCATGGGCCAATCGGCGGGCGTGTCGCCAGGGCCCCCGGCAGCGGAGGACGCTGTGCCGAACCGAAACTGGAAATCGTCCGCCGTGGGCGTTACGCCGTCGGGCAGGTTGGCCAGGTCGACCATGATCCCGTTGATGCCCAAAGCGTAGCTCGTGTAGTTGGAAAAATCGGCGACGCCGCCGGGCAACAACGCCCGTTTGTCGGTCGCGATCGCGTTGTCGTCGGCCGGAGCGGCGGTCGATTCGTTGTAGAAAACATGGCGACCGGCCACGTACGGACCGAATTGCACCAGGCCGGGCGTCGGCGATGCGGCGGTCCAGTGCGCCGGGTCGTTACCCCAGGTGGCCGGGGTGACGCGGTGCAACGAGTTGCCGCTGCCGTCGGCCGCGAGCGGCCAGCCGCTGTCGTCGTCGTAGATCACCTCGTCTTCGAGCAGGTGCGGGATGAACCCCGGCTCGTCGGCCGGCTCCTCGTCGGGATATTGCAACTGCACCCGTTCGCCGTCGTCGCGAAGTTGGCCGCCGTATGGGCCGAACAGGTCGATCGAATCTTGAATGTTGTGATGCCAGGTGAAGGCGGCCAGTTTCAACGGCTCCGTCACCGGATCGAACGCCACAACGACCGCCGTATCGAGCGCTCCGAGCATCGTGCCCGACGGGAAATCGTAATCGACGGCCTTGTCGAGCCGCCAATCGGTCAGGTCGACGGCCGTGGTGCCGCTGTTGTAGATTTCAACGAACTCCAGGTCGTCGGCGTTGAGCATCGTGCCCGGGTTGTAGTACACTTCGCTGACGATCACCGAGCCGAGCCGCGGGCCGCTGTTCGGTCCGTCCGGCGTGACCCGGGTCATGGGATAGAGCCCGCCATCGGCCCATCGCCCCCACGACTCGCCGTTGGTCTGGGCGCCGAGGTCGACGTGATCGCCGAAGTGGGTGAGGTTGCCCTGCGTGTCGGCGCGCATCAACCAGACGTCGTCGCCGTATGCCCCGTCCAGCGCGAAGTGCGCCGGCAACGGATCGACGGGCGTGGGGTTGAAATCGTTCTCGTCGAACGTCACGTACTGCCCCGGCGCGAGCGTTGTGTCGTTGGGAATGCGGAACTTCTTGTAGTCGCCGTTATCAGAGTTCGACTCCCAGCCCCACGAATCGCTGAGGAACCATCCGCCGAGGTCGACCGTCGTGCCGCCGACGTTGACCAGTTCGATCGCGTCGACTTGCGGCCAGTCCGTATGGCTGAGCACTTCGTTGATGACGACGCCCTGATGCGGCTCGGCGGCCGTGCCGGGCGTGCCTAGATAGGCGACGGACGATTGCCAGTTGTCCGGGTCGCTCAGGTACTCAGACCGCACCGATTCGCCGTCGGGCACATCGTCCGGCGCGATCAACACGAGCGACGCTCCTTTCCCATCGGCCCGGCCGGGCCAGCCGTCGGCGTCGTTGTAGTCGAAGTCGAA
>JABMRB010001246.1 GCA_013202865.1 Candidatus Nealsoniibacteriota bacterium
CCCTACCATCGCCTAGAACGGCGACGCCGTCGTATACAGTCCGGGCGTCTCCTGCGTGGCGTGATAAACGTTCATCCCCAGGTAATTGCCATAAGCCTCCCAGAGCACGCTGGCAACGTGCGACTGGGTGATCGCAACGTGGTGCGGGAACTGCCGCAGCAGCACTTCGCGGTAGAGACGCTGCAAGTTCGGGATCCGGCACCAACCGTAGCCGCCGAACGTGACCGCCGGGTTGTCTTCGATCTTGCCCTCAGCCATCATCGCGTGCCAGCCGCTGTCCGGGTCTTGCGTGACTCGCGTCAGCGTCAGCGGCGACGGCTTGGCGATGAACTCGAGAGTACATTGCGAATCTTCGTAGGTGGCGGCCCCGCCGGAAGCGATAATCTCTTGCACACCCAGCTTAGGCGGCGTCTGGGCGAACGACGGCGGGAACACGCCGCAGTGCCAGATGTTGGCCAACTCGTCGTCCTCGTTGTGCAGGTTGTTCCAGTCGGCCAATCCGGCGGCGTTGCCACTGGCCAGCATGGCCGCGTGCATCGAGAGCGTGCCCATGATGTCCGACTCGCACGCACACGGGGTGCCTTCGTCGCCCAGCCGCGCCATGGCCGTGCAACTGCACGCGCCGTAGTTCGCCTGGATCGAAGTCCAGCACTGGATGCCGAACGCATCGATGCCGTTCTCTTCCTTGAACCGCCGCAGGAACAGCTCGAACTTCGCGCTACGCAACACGCTCTGCGCCTTGACCCCCGACACGTCGGCGGTCTTGCCCGTTGCCGTGACCAGTTTCTGCACGTCCGCGTCGTCGTCGGCCATGGCGTTGGCCGCCGCGATCGCTTCGGACAGGTCGAGCGAAACGGCGGTCGGGCCGAGCCGCTGGAGTTGCTTCTCGTTGTAGCGGCAGGTCCAGAAGGCGTCGGGCCGGGCACCGATCTGAGCGTACCGAGCGTTCTTCACGCCGGTCACCACCCGGCAGATGCGGACGAACCGGTCCAACTCGGCCGCGAAGGCGTCGTCCGACGGGAAACAGATCGGCCGCTGCGCCACCGTGTACTTCACGTCGATCTGCCGCAGCACGTCGCCGATCGACAACAGCCCGCAGAACGCGTCGCGACGACGCGTCTGCATCGTCAGCACCTCCTCTTCCTGGCAGCCGAAGATCAGCACGGGCACGTTCAGATTGGCCTTGCGAATTGTCAGTGCGACCGATTGCTCCTCGCCGAAGTTGACCGCTCCGACGACGATCCCCTGCACGCCGGCCTCCTGAAACAGCTTCGCACAGATTTCCGCCTCGGCCAGCGACTGCACGCAGCCGACCTCGGTCTGGTCCTCGCCCGGCACAATGACCTTGATGCCGGCCTTCTCCATGGCCGCGATCGTCTCGCCTCGCATTTTGGCGGCCAGTTCCGACGAGAAGAACCCGCGATTGGCGGGAATGAAACCGATCTTGGCCTTCTGAGTAGGCACGCTCATAACGGGGCTCCGTTGCAGGGGTGTGTTACTTCTGACCGTAATAGGCGCCGGCGCCGTGCTTGCGGTCGTAGTGTTTCTGTAAGACGTATGATTCCAATCTTGGGGCGTCGCGGCGCAGTGCAATCGTGCCCAGCGCCATCTCGGCCACCGCCTCCAATGCCACGGCGTTGACGACCGAATCGCCCGCACTGTGGCCGAACGCAAACGGGCCGTGACCGGCGACCAGCACGGCCGGCATCGACACCGGGTCGATCTCGGCAAACCGCTCGACGATCACCTCGCCCGTGTTCGCCTCGTAGGCCGTCTCTGTCTCCCGCTGCGACAAGGGCCGGGTCAACGGCACGGGGCCGAAAAAATGATCGGCGTGCGTCGTACCGAAACAGGGCAGCTCCATCCGCGCCTGGGCGAACGTCGTTGCACACCGGCTATGCGTGTGCGTCACGCCGCCGACGCCCTCGAACCGGCGGTAGAGCAACACGTGCGTCGGCGTGTCGGACGACGGACGCAATTCGCCCTCCACGACCTTGCCGTCCAGGTCGACCACCACCATCTGCTCCGGCGTCATGCGGTCGTAGCCCACGCCGCTGGGCTTGATCACCACCAGGTCGCGGTCGTCGTTGATACCGCTGACGTTCCCCCATGTGAGCGTCACCAGCCCGTGACCGACCAGGTCCAGGTTGGCTCGACAGACTTCTTCGCGGAGTTCAGTCAGGTTCATTGCTTCACAAAGCCGCGACCGCTGGTCGCGACTCGTAGGGTGGAAACGGGTATCAATGTGTATGCGTAAATATGGTTAGGCGCGACCACCGGTCGCGGCTTTATGGTTTGCGTACCCGGTCGCGCAGGGCGATCAGGTCTTTCATTACGTGGTCTAACGTGCCGCGGAACGGCGTGGTGCCCAGCGCGTCGTGCAGTGTGCGGTACAGGTCGTACAACTCGGCGTAGACCTTCGCGGCCTGCTTGTTGGGCCGATAGACGATCGCCTTCACGCCGGTCATCTTGCGCTGGGCCTGTGGCGTGTTCTTATACGCCCCGCCGACCACCGCGCCAAAGATGGCCGCCCCCAGGGCACACGTTTGGGCCGAGCGGCTGATCTTCATCGGGCGGTTGCAGACGTCGGCGTAGATTTGCATCACGAACGGGTTCTTCTCGGCGATGCCGCCGCA
>JABMRB010001247.1 GCA_013202865.1 Candidatus Nealsoniibacteriota bacterium
GGAGGTTATCGAGCAATTGCGCGTTGAGCAACTGCGTATCGGCGACCCGCCCGGCGACGCCGACGAAAACGACCCTCGCAAGATCGTTGCCGACACGATCGGCTACCTCCAGAACAATGCGTCGCGGATGGACTATCCGACTTATCGGCGCGAAGGATTGCCGACCACTTCGTCGCTGATGGAGTCGTTCGTCAAGGAGTTGAACCATCGGGTCAAGGGAACGGAGAAATTCTGGAACGATGGCCGTAGCGGCGAAGCGATCCTGCAAGTTCGTGCAGCCGCGTTATGCGACGACGACCGTCTGGAATCGCATCTACGGAACCGCCCCGGCAACCCATTTCGCCCCAACGCGCGCCCCAAGCTGCCAATTATCACCGCCGCAAGCTAAAAAAGCCCGTTCCTGCACCCGGGCACATGGCACACAAACACCCCTCATTCCACCCATGCCTCCTGCCTTACCAGGCCCCATCTTCGCCCGACCCCGTCTTCGCCAGACTTGCGGGGCGATTTTCTCCGAAAAACCGCTTTTACCCCCTCGGCAAGGTGCCTCTGGCCCTGGTAAGATCGACCACTATCACGACAATGAAGGTTGTTTGTACTGAGTGGTGGCGGCTCAACATGTAGGGTGCGTGCAACGCACCACCTCCAATATGTTGTGGTGCGTTGCACGCACCCTACCGACAGGCAAGGTCGAGCATTCTTGTGAGGCCAGCCTGGACAACCACTCGACAGATACTGAAAAAGTTCCTCCGCAGGAAAAAATGCGACCGATGGCTCTTGAAGCGGGAGGTGTACACCGATATACTACTCTGGTGTTCACTAATCGCTCGGGCAATTTCCGCCCGGCCTCCTTCGAGAGAAAGGACCTTGTCGATGG
This sequence comes from Candidatus Nealsoniibacteriota bacterium, assembly GCA_013202865.1. Classification (GTDB taxonomy): domain Bacteria; phylum Planctomycetota; class Planctomycetia; order Pirellulales; family Thermoguttaceae; genus JABMRB01. The sequence goes on from JABMRB010001247.1 coordinate 878, forward strand.
TCGCCACCGCCGAACCGAAAACCAGAACCGGGAGCAACAAACCGATGGCCAAGAAAACCGCGAAACGGGCCGCCAAAGGCGGAGAATCGGCAGGGGCCGAGTCGGTCCTGGATTCCAATCCAGCGTTGAGAAACACCGTCGCCCAGATCGAAAAACAGTTCGGCGAAGGCGCCATCATGCCGCTCGGCGCAGACCGCGTCGGCCGAATCAAGGGGATCCCCACCGGGAGCCTCTCGCTGGACGTGGCCCTGGGTGGACAGGGTATCCCGTCGGGCCGAGTCGTGGAAATCTATGGCCCCGAGTCGAGCGGCAAGACGACGCTGGCGCTGCACGTGATCGCCCAGGCACAACGGCGGGGCGGAATCGCCGCGTTTATCGACGCCGAGCACGCCCTGGACCCCAGTTGGGCTAAGAAACTGGGCGTCGAACTCGAGACGCTGCTGGTCAGCCAGCCCGGCTGCGGCGAGGAGGCAATGAACATCACCGAAATGCTCATCAAATCCAACGCGGTCGACGTGATCGTGATCGATTCGGTGGCGGCCTTGGTACCCCGCAAGGAACTGGAGGGCGAGATCGGCGACACCCACGTGGGTCTGCAAGCCCGGCTGATGAGCCAGTCGATGCGGAAACTGACCGGGGCAATCTCCAAGAGCAAGACCTCCGTGATCTTCATCAACCAGATCCGCGAGAAGATCGGCGTCATGTTCGGCAGCCCGGAAACGACCCCCGGCGGCCGGGCGTTGAAGTTCTACAGTTCCTGCCGGATCGACGTACGGCGGATCGGCCAACTCAAGGACGGCGAGATGGTGGTCGGCCAGCGGGTCCGCGCGAAAGTGGTCAAAAACAAGGTCGCCCCCCCGTTCCGCATGGCCGAGTTCGACATGATGCACACCGACGGAATCAGCTACGTCGGCGACGTGCTCGATCTGGCCATGATCCAGAAAATCGTCACGCGGACCGGTGCCTGGTTCCGCTACGGCGAAATGCAGCTCGGCCAGGGCCGCGAGCGAGTCCGCGAGTATCTCAAAGAAAACCCCGATCTGGTCGAAGAACTCAAAGAGAAGGTCCTGGCCGCCTCGGGTTTGTCCGAGAAGGAGCCCGAGGAAAAGGAGCCGGAGGAAAAGGAGCCGGAGGAAAAGGAGCCGGAGGAGGAATAGGCTTCGTCTTGCACGGCCTACTGTCTCCCACAGCAGTTCTTGAACATCTTGCCGCTTCCACAACGGCAACGTCGGTTCGTCGCGGGCTTGCGTGCGAGACGCTTGGCGAGTGCCCGTCGCTCTTGGGTTGAAGTCCTGGCCGGCTGGAAGCTTGCTTTCTTGGCCGGCTGGTAACTTGCTTTCCCGCCCATCAGGCGTGGGGTGTCGGCTCCTTCATATTGGATGTTGGACGATGCACCACGCTGAAGACAACTGCGGATCAAGGGGCCCGGGTCATTGCGGTCGTCCAATGCACCCGCACTGAGCTTTTGCTGCCAATGCTCCAATTCGTCGTCCTCCAGAATACCCAAAGGAAGCGCCGCGCCGCCGGTTGCGATGAAGCTGCCGAAGTCCAGCAGCCGCGTGGCGATCACCGCACCGGGCTTGCCAGTCTGCGAGAATCCCATATCGACGAGCAGCCGGGTTTCTTCCGTAAACATGTTCCTCACATGGCAACCAACGCCCGGCTCAACGCCGAGCACGACCACCAACGCGAACGTGGCATGCTGCATTGCCCGTAAACAGGCCGTCTCGTCCGAGTCGGGATCGGGTGGGCACTCACAGAGATACTCCTCGATTGCGTTACGCCCCTTGCGATAGACGTCGTAGATGCAGTAGTCCATCAGCACCGACATCTCGTTCTCGCTATCAAAGACGAACGTTCCGCCACGAAGGATGCCGATCTTCTTCGCTCCCTCGTTGAGCACGTCGCGTGAAAGGCGGCTCGCAAGCGTGTTATTCAGACGCAAACGCGTCGGGCGAAGACGCCGGTAGTACGCGACAACCTCTCGGAGATCCGCGGTCTGGGGGGATGGGGTTCTGCCGAAACCGAAGAGGCCCATGATTCACTTCCTTGCAAAATGGGTTATTGGACACCGAAGCGTGAATTGTACCGGTATTCCCCGATTGCCTGCAAGGCGAACGTCGATTGAAGCGGATAGCCGCGGAAATCTGCTTCTTTCGAGCAATGTCGGCCATCGGGGGCTTTCCGCAGCCGGGTGCGGGTGCTACAATCAATGGTGGAGTCGGGCCTTGCACGCCTCTGCAGAGGGGCCTTGGAAAAGCCGGTGGGTGTTGATGCGTTTGTCTCCCTTCCTTATCCCGATCGTGTTGCCGGCTCTGCTCAGTGCGGAAGCCGGCATTCTGTATGCCCAGCAGTCCCCCGGCACAGCGTCCTTCGCTGCCGGCGGCACAGCGTCCTTCGCTGCCGGCGACACAGCCCCGCTCGCGGCGTTCGAGCAGGTGCTGGTCGATACGATCGCCCAGAACGAGAAGTCGGTCGTGGCCATTGCCCGGGTGCGGATTTCCCGGCCCGACGAGGCGTTGCGCCCCGAGTTCCGGCCCGATCCGTTCGGACGCCGGGCGATCGTCTCTTCCGACCCGCAGCCGACCGATCCCGATTTCGTGCCCAACGAGTACGGCACCGGCGTGGTGATCGACCGCCGCGGGCTGATCCTGACCGCCTACCATGTGCTGGGCGAAGATAGTGAGTATTACGTCACCACGGCCGATCGGAAGGTCTACCGGGCGCGGATCAAGGGTGCCGATCCCCGCAGCGATCTGGCCGTGCTGCAAATCGACGCCGCCAGTCTCGAGCCGATCACTTTCGGCAATGCCGAACGGGTACGCAAGGGAGAAATCGTCATCGCCCTGGGCAACCCCTACGCCATCGCCCGCGACGGTCAGGTCAGCGCGAGCTGGGGCATGATCTCGAACCTCGCCCGCAAGGCCCCGCCGACGCCCAACGAGTTCGACAGCACCGGCAAACGGACGCTGCACCACTTCGGCACGTTGATCCAGACCGACGCCAAGCTGAACCTCGGCACCAGCGGCGGCCCGCTACTTAATCGCAAGGGAGAGATGGTCGGCCTGACCGTCGCCTTGGCCGCGACGGCCGGATACGAGCAGGCCGCCGGATACGCGATCCCCGTCGACGCCACCTTCCGCCGCGTGGTCGACGTGCTCAAGGAGGGACGCGAGGTCGAGTACGGATTCCTCGGCATCCAGCCGGCCAACCTGCGGCCGGAGGAGGTGCTGGCCGGGACGCAAGGGATCCGCGTGTTTCGTGTCGAGCCGGGCACTCCCGCCGACCGCTACGGACTGAAGCCCGACGACCTGGTCACCGCGGTGGCCGGCCGGCCGATCTACGACGCCGACGGTTTGATGCTGGAGGTCGGCCGACTGCCGGTCGAATCGGTCGCCAAGCTGAGCGTGGTTCGCAACGGCAGCCCGCGAACGGTCAACGTCACGCTGACGAAGTACCGGGTCCGCGAGCAACCGATCGTAACCAACCGGCCGCGACCGTGGCGGGGGATGCGGGTCGACTATCCGAGCGTGGTCGTCAGCGCCGATCCCCAGGCCCGCAGCCGTCAGCCGTACTACGGCGAGGGCGTGATCGTCACCTACGTAGCCGAAGGCAGCCCGGCGGCCGCGGCCGAGTTGCAGCCGGGTATGCGGATCACGCACGTAGGCCGAACGGCGGTCCGCACCCCCAAAGAGTTCCTCGCAGCGATGGGCAGCAAGTCCGGCTCCGTACAAGTCCGTCTGGCCGACGTCGAGGAGCCGATCCGAACGATCACCTCGGGCACATAGCCCTCGCTCTCAGGCCGCTTACGGCTTCGCACTTGCAGGGTGCGTACACGCACCTTTACCGGGCATCGTGGGTAGCCCCGACGCTACTGCGCAATACTCCTCGCCACGCTCCACGTGCCGTCGGTGTTGATCGAGACGCCCACATCGCCGATTGCGGCAGTACCGTTGCCTGACTTGTCCACGCGGGTCTTGATCGTCCGGGCAACTTTCGCGGGGCGCCCGTCCGGCACATAGGGCACCAGCACGCTCAGGAAAAATGCGGGTTCCATCGCGGAGACGGACTTGTAGGCAAATGCCGTGACGGTCTCACCACGTATATCCTGCGAGTTGGTCTGCATCTTCGAGCCGAACTTTACTTCGCGATCGTCGTGAAGGTACAGGATGATGCGATGACGTTCGGTCTGCCACCATGCGCAACCGCGCGAGAAGGAGTACCGTTCGTGCTCGGCGAGCGACTTTCGCAAGGCCGCCTCCATGGCGTCGATATCCGCGACGTTTTCATACGATGGCCGCGGATGGCCGGTCGCCAGGTCTTGCTCGTCCGCCACGGTCGAGCCTGTGCTTGCCAGGAGAATCACCGCAGGACTTACAAGAGCCAGAATCCACTTCATTGGCCGATCTCCATTGTGATCGATTCTCTTGTCGCGCCGCTGCCAAGGAGCCCCGCTGCGGGCGCCCGGAGGCCGGGCGCCCGCGATTGGGTTGCGGAGTCAGGTGTGACAGTTTCATTTCTTCCATCAAGTATCCGTACACAAACCGCATCCCTATGGCGTGACAGAAACCACGCCATAGGAATGCGTATCAATTGCAGCTTATTCCTTTTTCAGATTCTAACTGAAACTACTGCCTCGATGCCGGATTCTCAAGCTGCTTGACAACGCCGTCAA
>JABMRB010001248.1 GCA_013202865.1 Candidatus Nealsoniibacteriota bacterium
CGTGCAGATCGTCGATTGCTGGTGGACCGAGGTGAGCAATCTCTATACGTGCGACAAAGACGGGAAGTACATGCGCCGGCTGAGCTTCGATCAGGTGCATACGAACTATCCGCAGTTGCTCAACGACGGCCGCGTGACGTACACGCGGTGGGACTACAACGACCGGGGGCAGCTTTATCCGCAGCCCCTGTTTGTGATGAACGTAGACGGCACCGGGCAGGCGGAGTACTACGGGAACAACTCCTGGTTCCCGACCACGATTGCCCACGCCCGCCCCATTCCGGACTCCGATCAACTGATTGCGATTGCCACGGGCCATCACTGCATCCAGACCGGTGCGCTGATTGTGATCGACGTCAAGCAAGGACGGCAGGAGACGGCGGGTGTGACGCTGGTGGCGCCGCGCGTCGACGACAAGAAGGACCGCCGCTACCGGCGCGTCGACGGCTACACCGGCTTCGACGGCCATTTTACGTATCCTTATGCCTTGAACGAGAAGGAGTATCTCGCCTCGTACAGCGCGTCGCAGACCGGCCGCGACTCGATGAACGGCTTCGCGTTGTACTACGTCCGAGAGGACGGGGCCCGGGAAATGCTCGCTTTCGACCCGGCCATCTCGTGCCACCATCCCGTGCCGCTCGTGTCGCGCCGGATGCCGCGGCTCCAGCCGAGCACGGTCGACTACAAGAAGAAGACGGGCGAGTACTACGTGCAGGACGTCTACTTCGGCCCGGGATCGGAAGGCATCGAGCGCGGCACGGTGAAAAAGTTGCGTGTGGTCGGGCTGGAGTTCCGCGCGGCGGGCGTGGGAAGCAACGGCAACGGTGGACCTGCCGGCGGGGCGCTGGTCAGCACGCCGGTGGCCATTCGCAACGGCACCTGGGACGTGAAGGTCGTAGTGGGTGAGACACCCGTCCACGAAGACGGGTCGGCCTTTTTCGAGGTCCCCGCCCGCATGCCGCTCTACTTCCAGATGATCGACGGCGACGGTCACGTCGTGCAGTCGATGCGAAGCTGGTCGACGCTGATGCCGGGCGAGCGGCAATCCTGCCTGGGGTGCCACGAGGACAAGAGTTCGGCCGGTCCGGTTGCGTACAAGTTGACCGAGGCGCTGCAATCCAGTGCCCGGACGCTGACGCCGTTCCACGGTCCGGCACGCGGGTTCAGCTTCCCCAAGGAGATTCAACCGATCCTCGATCGGCACTGCATCAAGTGCCACAACGACCCGAGCAAAAGCCGTGTGGCGGACGGCCGCAAACCGGAAGACAAACCGGAGGACGAGAAGAAGGCCTTCAGTCTGTTGTCCGACGTATCGAAACCGCGCGACGGCCGGCAGTTCAGCGATTCGTACGTGAACCTGACGCTTAGCGGCAGGCCCGACGCGGTGGTCAACTGGCTCAACGTCCAGTCGATCCCGCCGATGCTGCCGCCCTACTTCGCCGGCTCGGCCAAGAGCAAGCTGATGACCATGCTCCGCGACGGCCACAGCAAGGTGAAGCTCTCGCAGGAAGAGTTGGACAAAATCGCCTGCTGGATCGACCTGCTGATACCCTATTGCGGCGACTACATGGAAGCCAACGCCTGGGGCGACGGCGGCGAGGAGAAGTACCGACGTTTCCAAAAGAAACGCGACGACATGGAAGCCATCGAAAAAGAGAACATCCAGGCGCTGCTCGAAAAGCCGTAGCGCCCGTTGTTGCTCGTGAGAATGAATCCCGCCGGCTTGCCCGGCGGGATTCCTGCTCGGCAAATGCTTGCTGGCGTGGCGGTGGGCTCTTGGTATACTGACTGGTGTACCGCTCGTGCAATCCTGACGGCATGGTATCGCCCGATGGCTTGCTGAAGGAAGAGCCCGAGAAAGATCGCACAAAAGGTAGCAAGATGAAGACCCCGAAGAGTTCACGTCACACAATCGTCCTTACGCTCCTTTGCACAACGGTCGCCGGGCTCTTGCTTTGTGCATCCGCGCGTGCTACGGGGGTCGCTCCGAACGTCCGCGAGGGTTCGGATATTGTGATGAAGGATCTGCGTTGGCCCGTCTGGGATCAGGGCACGTATTATTGCTTCTGGTACGTCAACTTCTTTCCCGAGAGCTATTGCACGTTCTACGGCGGTCTGGCCACCAAGGGAGCCGACACCCCGCCGGGGATGTTCATGTCCTATTGGGGTAACATCACCAACATCCACGAGGGCGAGTTCTTCTATCGGCACGGCTACGGAGCAGAAGGTTCCAAGGGTGGTGCGAACGGCAGCGTCCTCTTCATGCAGCCGAACTCGTGGTATCGGATGGTGTTGCGGATCTTTCCGCCGGCCAAGGGAGCCGACAAGCACACGTTGGTCGGTTGGTGGGTGAAGGACGTCGCGAAGAACGAGTGGCACACGCATAGCGTTGTCAGAATCGACACGCGGGCGACCGGCGTACGGGGGAACAGCGGGTTTGTGGAGGCGCTGGCCCCCGAGTCGGTTCATCGTGCGTTTGAGCGGCGGCTCGGCTATTGTCGCGTGGATGGAAAGTGGTTCAAGTCGAACACCATTACCACCGGAAGCCCCCAATTCTTCAAGCTCATCGACAACGGAACCGTGTTGCGGTACGACAAGTCGGTGCCGGATTCTCCCGGCCAGCAGAAGATCGAACTTGCCGCCAAACAGCCCGACGTGCCGACTCTCGATCGGCCGGCCATTGACGGTGCAACGGCCCGGGCCTACGGCAATCAGGTGGCGGTCCAATGGGGCGTACCTAAGAACGCCTCGCCGCAACTTGGCTATCGAATCGAAGTCTTCGACAACGCGTCGGCGAAGGGTGCGCCGATGGCGACCTTTGACGACGTTGCCCCACACGTGCTCGCCAGGCGACTCGACGTGGATCGAACGGCCAGGAGCGTACGGCTGGGCGTGACGGATATCTTCGACCAGACAACGTCGGTGACGATCCCCGTCGCGCAGGCAACTCCCGCCGAGGCGGAAAGCGTCGCCAAGCACCGCGGCGGATTGAAATACACCTACTACGAAGCCCCCAGCGGTGTCGCCTGGGAGCAATTGCCCGACTTCTCGGCCCTGCAGCCGGCCAAGCAGGGCGTTGTGAAGATCACGGACGATACGATTCGCGAAGAGCGCGACAAGCTATACGCGACCGAGTACAAGGGTTTCATCAAGGTTCCGCGGACCGGATTGTACGTGGTGGAACTCGGCACGTGCGACGGCAGCCGCCTGCGCATCGACGGCAGAGTGGTTGCCGATCGCGACGGAATTCACGGAACGTCGGTGCGGCAGTATCCGATGGCACTCGCGCAAGGCTTGCACGCATTTGAACTCTCCTATTTCAAGGGCGCGAAACCCTACTTGGCCGACAAAATACTCCTGGCTTGGGAAGGCCCTGGATTTGAAACCCGAAAGCTCACGCCCGCCGACTTTGTCTGCGAAGACAACTTCGACACGCCCTCGATTACGATGCCTGCTGCCGACACCGTCGCCAAAGGGGTTGCGAACGACAATCTGGTGTCGATTCGGCCGGCGATTCAGAGCCGTGGACATCGGATCGCCAAGGTCCAGTTCTATCGCGATCGACTGTTGCTCGAAACGGCCGTGAACACCGCTTCCAGCGGCGTCGGTGAGCTGGCTTTCCACAATCTGCTGCCTGCGGGAGATAATCGGCTCTGGGCTCGACTCTGGTACGACGACGGCTGTTCGGTCGACTCGAACGTTATCTCGGTTAAGGCCGAGAACAAGACCGAAGGCGTATGGAGTTACGATACGCTGGGCGAAAACATGTTTCCGCTTGCGGTTCGATCGTACAAGGGTACGATTTCGTTTCGAGGTGACGGATTCTGCTTCGGCAACCAGCCCGTCTCGGGAGATTTCACGCTGACGGCCCGAGTTGCGGATATGGGGGTGGCTTCTGAGGAGAACGGAATCCACAAGGCGAATTGGCTCGGCCTTTACGTGCAACAGGATCTCACGCGCCCCTTCTCGGGTCATCGCTTCGGTATCTATTGCACGGCCGGCGGCAGCGTGAAAGGGTCGGCCGACTTCCCCGATCTGGCCGGAACCTATAATTCCATCCCCGCTTTCCCGGAAGACCACCGGTGGCTGAGGCTCGTGCGGCGCAATACGCGGTTTCTCGCGTACACGTCAGCCGACGGGAAGACCTGGCAGAAGGCGATGGATCGCATCAACCCGAAAACCAAGAAAGACATCTACGCGGGCATCCTGTTCCGGTCCGTGCCGGGCAAGAGCCGGAGTCTGTTCTACGGCTCGTTCGACAACGTGACGTTGACGTCCGACGTCTCGCCGGAACCACGTCACGCAATTCGCAAGGAAGATATTCCCCGCTTGGGACAGGTCACGGCGCTCGTGCAGGCAAGCAAATCCCCGGCAACGCTCTACGCCAGAACCATCGGCAAGGGACTGCTCAAGTCGACCGACGGTGGCGAGCGGTGGCAACCGGCCAACGGCGGCCTGAGCGGCCCCGATGCGACGGCGGTCCGTTCGGTGGCCGTGCATCCGGCGGATAACTCGGTTGTGCTGCGCGGGTCGGGAGCCGTCGTTAGCGGTAAGCCCAAGAGCAGCCTGTTCCGAAGTGCCGATGGCGGGAAATCGTGGCGCCCGGTCTCGAAGGAGATCGATTTCGACGGCCAGGGCCCGACTGCCATGTTCGGCGAGGTGATCTCGTTCTGCCCGGGAGACCCCGATCTGGTTGCCGCTGCCGGAGAGACGGCCGGGCTATGGCTCAGCCGCGATGCCGGGCTGACGTGGGAACTGATCGGACTGAAAGGAGAACGCGTCACGTGCCTCGGGTTTGTCCCGATGACTGGCGGCGAGAAGCCGATCCTGGTCGTGGGCACGTTTGCGGATAGCGAGTTCGAGACGGTCGGTCTCGCCAAACCGGCCTCGGCCGTCACGACGCCCGGGGCCATCTATTGGGTCGAGTTCCGCAGCGGAAAACCAAAGCTGCAAAGAAGCTGCGAGTGGGAGGAGTTCGGAGTCACCAATATCGGCTTCGGCGCCCACGAGAATTTCGCGACGTTTGCTACCACGCGGGGAATCTTCTACACCTGGCAACATGGCAATATGTTCTCTCAGCGTCGCTACGAGATGCCCTCGGACGTCTTGTTTGTTGCACTGGGTTACAGGCAGTTCATGAAGGAGTGGCGAAAGGACGACTGGCGATTGAAGTCGACCACCTACGCGGCACCCTTCTCGGGCAAGGGATTCAGCCCGGTCTATTGTGTGCCGGAGCGGACGACCGCCAGGTGGTTCCTGTTGTCCGACAAAGCGGAGGTGAACGGCCGCGGCACGGCTCGTATTCTCAACGGCGGCGTGACGTGTTTGCTGCCCGACAAGGAGGACGAGAAGACGCTCTATTTGTGCAACCGCCAGGGTGTCTTCAAAAGCACCGACGCGGGCAATTCCTACAGGCTTGTCTATCGCAGCCAGACCGACACTTTCTAGAAAAGGTACCGAATATGTTTCATTATCATCGTGCGGCGTACGTCTGTTGCAGCCTATTGATCGTTGGTGCGCTCGGCTATGGCAGATCGATTGCCAGTGAGAGCACCGTCAATCTGGCGGCGGTCAAACCGTTGCAACAGACCGGTGAGGTATCGATCGATCGTAACCCCGAGCAAGGGCCGCTGGACCTGGGTGATCTGGTCTATGCGACGGGGATCGGCATCAGAGCGGGCTCCGAGTTGACCTACGACGTCAGCCAACGTGCCGGCCGGTTTGAGGCGTGGGCGGGGATCGATCCGAACGTGTCCGCGAAGCGATCGGGCCGGTTCTGCGTCTATGCCGATCGGGACCTGGTGTTCGACAGCGGCGCGATCAATCAGACCGACAAGCGCGGCAGCTCACAGAACCCCACGCGTCCGATTCGCGTGGTGGTCCCGCTCGCCGGCGTCAAGCAGTTGCGTTTGACGTTTCAGCCTGAAGACGACAAGGAGAAGGCCGGCTTGTGTGGCGGCTGGGGTGACGCGAAATTCGTACCTGCATCCGCCCCGGAGTATAGGCTCGGCACGTATCAGGGCAAGACATTGGCCGCCACGCCGCCGATGGGCTGGAACTCCTGGTGCCGTTACGGCACGGGCATCAACGAAGCACTCATCAAGCGGGTCGCCGATGCGATGGTCGACAGCGGGATGCGCGACGCCGGTTACGTCTACGTCGGCCTGGACGACGGCTGGCAGGCCCCTGGAGCGAAGTTCGACGACCAGGGGTATCCGCTCTGGGACACGGAGAAGTTCCCCAGCGGCATGAAATCGCTTGGCGACTATCTTCACGCCAAGGGACTGAAATTCGGCGTCTACTCGCGAGCGGGCTGGGTCAAGGGGCACGAGACGCAGTTTGCCGTCCGGTACGCCGAGTGGGGTGTGGACCTGGTGAAGTATGACTTCAGCAACAAGGAGCAGCAGAAGGCCACGCTCGACGC
>JABMRB010001249.1 GCA_013202865.1 Candidatus Nealsoniibacteriota bacterium
CACTTCCAGCCCGAAGCAGCAAGTCACGCCATAGCAATGACTTAGACGAATGGCCAGTTTGGACGCCACGGGAGTGGCTATTGCCACCTTACCTGGCGCCGCGCCATGCCCCGCTTGACTCTTGACAGACTCGGCAGGATGTGTCAAGAGTTGCCCCCGAATCCCCGAATCCGAATCCCCCGAATCACGAATCACGAATCACGAATCAAGAGTTGACCCCGAATCCTTGCCGGTGGGCGCCGGCTGCGAGTATCTGCCGGGAGCCAATCGCGACGGCGTCCATTATCCCGGGCGGCGCGTTCGGCTTGTCGCGCAGCGGTCGAGCCGATTTGGACTGCCATGGCACGAAGCGTCCCAGGGCGCGTGGGCGTGGTGCGGCCGCGCGACGTGCCGGGGCCACGGCGGGCAAGCCCGCCCGCTAAACGGATTGCCCGATCACGGCGTTTCCGGCTCGGTCGCATCTGGCTCGGTGGCATCTGGCTCGGTCGCATCTGGCTCGGTTGCATCCGGTTTGGTGGCATCCGGTTTGGTTGCATCGGGCGTGGGCGGCGATTCGGGTTTCGCGGGGCCTGGCTTCGTTGACGGCGGCTCGGGCCGTTTGAGCGACTCGATGAATGTCGTAAACGCGCCCTCACTATTGGCCATGGTCTTCTTGGGACCGACGCACTTGATGATGAACTGCTGGCTGCCGACGTGGAAAATGGCCGCCCGCATCCGGTAGCCGGGGCGTTGGGTCACCGGCCCGCCCATGGCATGCTGATCGGCGAAGGTTCCCGACAGGCTGACCATGGCAACCGAAACGCCGCCAATCTCCTTGGTCTCCTGCGACTCGTCTGTGGGATTGCCTCCGAATTGTCCCTTCCAGCGCTCCACGTTTGCGGCAACCGTTCCTCCGACTCCCGTCACGGTCAACCGTCCGCCGGCCGTATCTCCCTCGGCCTGCGGCAAACTGAATTCTGCGAGCAGGAATTGAGAACTCGCTTGTTTCCGTTGCCAACCGTCCGGTGCCGTCATCACCATCGCACCGAGGCTGACCTGCGGACCGGTGGCCGCCGGACGCGACGTCTGTCCGGCCATGCCGCCGTGGGGATTAGGTGCGCTGCCGTGCGGGTTGGTCTCGCCGCCGTGCGGGTCCGCTTGATCGGATTGGTCGGCTATGGTTCGGCGGGTTGGCTGCGGATCATCGCCACATCCGGCCAACAACAACGCGACCGTCGCAAGCGTGACTAGCTTGGGGATCATTGTAATTTCGCTCCGTGTTCAGCTTCGTAGGAGTGCGGCGCGATAATCGCAACCGCCGTACCGGCAAAAGGGATTCGACCTTCTCGGTGAATTCTATCCGTTGACCGATATAATGTCGAGGCGAAGGCCCGGCGCCCGCATTGCAGGCCGACCGGTCTGCTGCCGCCTCGAACCTGAGGATACGTTGTCCATGGACGTGATGATGCCCAAAAAGTCGGGGCTCGTTCTGTTCAAGCAGCTCAAGAAGGACGAACGGTACCGGGACATCCCGGTGCTGATGGTAACCGGCACCAGCGAAATCCTCGACGAGATGGACCGCAGGGACGAGGGTTCCGAGAAGCCGCTGAATCGTCAGCGAGAGGCCTTGAAGAAGGCGATGCGAGAGATGCGCGAGCAGGGGCTGTTCGGATCGGGTTTGGTGGTGGTGCCGGGCTGTGCAAGTTGTCACGGTTCGCACGGGATCTACTACGCGGCCGACAAGCGGTCCACGCTTCACAAATCCACGGTGGCGACGACTTGTGGGAAATGCCGCGACGAGATCGAGCACCGACTGCCACCAAGGGCACCGCCTGCTGGATCCCGAACAGGCCGCTTTCCAATCTCGAGTCGGTCAATCGGTGTGGTAACTGCCACCCGGCCCGTTCACCAACGTTTGTCCCGAAATTCTGAACCCTGAACCCTGAATCCCAAGACCATCGCAAGCAACACGTCACGTTCGGATGACGAGGAATCTTTGTGAAGAACTTAACGGTGCTTGAGGTCAGTAGTACTATGGCGCGATACTTCTGTGACCGCCGGTTGCCGCTCGCGGCTTCGCAGTGTCGCGCGAGAAACTGCGAAGCCGCAAGCGGGCAAGATTGGACGCGTGTTGGGTGGGCTTGTCCGTGGACAGTCAGCGTGTTAAGCTTAGAGATACTGGTAGGGCAGGCCGATATCGTGGCCGTTGCGTTGTCGGCAACTTCGATGTCCTTTTCCCCCGCGTCCGAGTAACCGTTATGGCGAAGAAGAGAGGCGGCAAGAGCGAAACTGCTCACTCCCGCACAAACGCTCCCAGGCAGCATAATCCGGCGGAGTTCGACCAGGATCCGCCGGACCCGCTTCGGGAGATCCTTCGGTTTCTCGGGTCGCTAAAGCTGGCCGTGGTCTTGCTGTTGGTTTCGATGTTCGTGTTGGTGGTGGGAACGCTGCTGGACGACGCCAGAGGCTTGGACTATGCCCGGTGGTTCGTCTACCATAGCTGGTGGTTCATCACGCTGACGTCGGCATTGGCCGTGAACGTGCTGATGGCCATGCTGCTGCGGATTCCCTGGAAGCGACGCCACATCGGGTTCCTGGTTGTCCACGCCGGATTGCTGGTCCTGATGGCCGGCTCGATTCTGACCTTCATTGCCGGGATTGACGGGCATGTGAACATCATCGAAGGGGGGCCGGCAGTCGATGAAGTCACGGTTACCGAGCGCTCGCAACTGACCGCGGTCTGGCGCGACGGAGACGAGACGGCTGCCGTCGATTTCCCCTTCAAGCCCGGCCCAGCCGATTGGCCCGGCGGCAAAACGAAGAACTTGGGCGAGTTGGATGAAGTCCGGGTCAAAGTTCTCCAGTTCTACCGTTACGCGATCGGCGAACTCGTTTGGGGTGAAGATCCCTCGGGGCGCTCTGCGCCGGCCATTCGGATCGCGTTGATCGATCGGGACGGCAAGCAGGTCCAGTGGAACGAAGATTGGCTTGTCGGGCGCAAGGGGATCGGCACCACAATGACGTTCGGCCCGGCCAACTTGGCACTGCAGGAAGTGCCGGTCGATTCGATGCTCCGCGACTTGCTCAGTCCGCCGACCGACAACTTGGGCGAGAAGGGCGTGCTCTCCATTTACTACAAAGACCAGGTCGAGCAGATCTCGATCGACGAGAACGTGGGCAAGACGGTCGCGATCGGCAGCGACGGGACGAAAGTGGAGATTGTCCAATACCTGGCCCAGCCGACGATGGGGCCCGGCGGCACGCTCACCTCTGCAGGAGAGGAGCCGAAAAACCCGATGCTCGAACTGCGGGTTCATCTCCCCGGCGGCCAGCAGCCGTTGCGGCAACTCAGTCTGGCTAAGACCCCGTTGATGGATTTCAGCCGGTCGCGGGGCATCGAGTGCCCGGTTCGGTTTTTCTACCACCACTCGGCCGTCCCCGTCCAAAAGGCAGTGGAGTTTTTTCAGACGCCCGATGGGAAGTTGTCCTGCCGGGTTGGCGACGGCACGCGGTACAAGCCGCACGGCGCGGTCAATAAGGGAGGTCTGATCGAGACTTCCGCAGGTTACAGCGTCCGTCTTCTGCAGCACGTGCGTAGCGCCCGGCAACAGAGAACGTTCGAGTCGGTCGAATACGATCCCGAGTGGCGCCGGACTCCGGAGGCTGCCGCCCGGTTTGAGGTTTCCGTGGGGGATAAGACGTACGAGATGTGGTTGCAACGCGGCGGTGGAGAGCACGGGTTTTACATGGTGCAGACGCCGAAAGGCAAGATGGAATTCGTCTTCGGATACACGCGGGCTCCGCTGGGGTTCTCCGTGAAGTTGAATAAGTTCACGCGCGAATTCAACCCCGGCGGCATGGGCGACGCCTCCTATTCCAGCGAAGTCGAAGTGATCGATGAGTCGGATAGCCAGGATCGCAAGATCTCGATGAACGAGCCGTTGGAGCACGGCAAGTTCACGCTCTACCAGTCGGGCTTCCCCACAACGGCCGACGGCAGGCAGATGTCCACCCTGACCGCGGCTTACGATCCGGGGAGATATCTGAAGTACGCCGCCAGCGTATTGATCTGTCTGGGGGCTTTCGTCATGTTCTACTTGCGAGGTCGCATTTAATGCACCGTTCGATGGCGATTTTGATCGTGTTGTTCGCAGCGGCCCTGCCGGCGCCGGTTGCCCAAGGGGCCGCCGAAACGTTTCAGACCGACCCCTGGCAATACGTCCCGGTCCAGGACGGCGGCCGGTACAAACCGCTGGATACGCTGGCGCGGGAAACCTTGCCGGGGATTGTCGACGGGACCAGCTTCGCCGAGCCGGAGACCGGCCGCATGTTGGGCCCGACGGCCCTCTATCTGGCACTGCTTTTGCAGCGGGAAGACTGGGGACCGCCGGCCGATCCGCACGTCAGCGGCGGGCTGAACGAGGTGGCCGCCTATTTCGCTTCGCACGAGCCCGACAAGTGGGACAAGGCACTGCTGCTTCCGGTGGATCGTGCCGAGTTCCGCAAGGCGCTGGGCATGCCCGACGACCAAAGGCGCATTTCGCCGTGGGAACTTAGCAAGGTTGAGATTCGGGATCCGGAAGACTACGAGAAAACGCTGTTTGTAAACTGGGTCCAACGCATCCACCCCGACGAGAAAGGTAAGTTTACCAAGCTTGAGAAGGCGGCCCAGGAACTGGGTGGCAGGCTGATGGCCTACCATACGCTCCGGACGGGTCGGGAGATGCGGTTGATCCCGATGCGAGGCGCCGGGCAAGGGCAGCAATGGTTCTCGGCAGCCGATCTGGCGCGATGGACCTTCAGCGACAGGATGGACCCGACCGGGAAGCTGCAAGAGGCACAAGAGCATTTCCGCAACGCGAAGGCCGCCTACATCGCCGATTCCCCCAAGGCCTTCAACGAGGCCTCCGCCGCGCTGTTGGCGATCCTGCAGGAAGAGGGACCGAAACTGATGGAGAACCCGGACGATTACCCGAGCCGGGAAATCATCGGTCTGGAAATAACCTCCAATCGCTGGCGGCTGTTCCACTACGCCTGGATCCTGACGTTGATCGCCTCGGTGGCCTTGGTGCTCAGTTGCATGAACGAGCGATGGAAGGGCCTTTACATTACCGGGGTGGTGATCCTGGCGGTGAGTCTGGTCGTGATCGTCGTCGGCCTGGGGATACGATGGGTGCTCAAGGAAAGCCCGCCGGTGACGAACCTCTACGAATCGGTCGTCTTTACGGCGCTGGGTACGGTGGCGTTCGGTCTGGTGTTTGGACTCTGGTCCGGACGACGGGGAATCTTCGCCCCCGCCTGCGTGATGACCACGCTCATTCTGGTCTTGGCCGACCTCTTCCCGTCGGTGCTCGATCCCACGCTGCGCCCGTTGCCGCCCGTGTTGCGCAGCAATACGTGGCTGGCCATTCACGTGATGACCATCATGCTCGGCTACGCCGCGCTGGCGAAGGCGCTGGCAATCGGCAACGTCACACTCGGGTTCTACCTGGTCGGTTCGCAACAGCACGACGCGATCAAGGCCCAGAGCCGGTTCACGTACGAGTCGCTCAAGGCCGGTGTGTTGTTGCTGCTGATCGGCACGTTTCTCGGGGCTGGTTGGGCCGACTACTCCTGGGGACGCTTCTGGGGCTGGGACAAGAAGGAGGTCTGGGCCCTGATCACCCTGTTGGGATACCTGGCGATTCTCCACGCCCGCTATACCAACTGGCTGGGAAATCGGGGGATGACGGCCTGGTCGGTGAGCTGTTTCTCGCTGGTGTTGGTAACCTGGTATCTGATCAACTTCCTCAAGGGCGGGTTGCACAATTACGGTCTCAGCGGCGGAGAAGCACCGTACTACGTGGTCGGCGCGATCGTCCTGCAGTTGCTCTTCGTCGCCGCCGCGGTCATCGCTTCGTACATTCGGCAGCCGGTGGACGAGGAAGGCAGAAGTGATCACCGTCGTTCTGCTCGGCCGTAGCGTCGACAGGGCCGACCGCAGCGAGAACGCACGCATCGTCAGGGAGTTCCTTCAGCTTCCGCACATCCGTCGGCTGCTTCCCGCCAAGCTCGACTTGAATCCCGTCTGCATGTGCAATCCGAACATGACCGTGGGCGCGGCGTGGTACGCGTTCGGGCTCGCGTTTCCCGGATTCGTTCACGACGTCGTCTGGAACCACTCGCTTTGCAAGATCAAGGATCTTGTCGAAACAGAAGGCTAGCGGCACTCGATCACTGCCAGACGCTGACCGATCTGCAACGGTTCGTCCTCGGCGACCAGTTTCTCGGCCAGCACACCGTCGGCCGGCGAGGGAAGATCGACCGTGACCACCCCGGCCAAGACCTCCAGGACCGGGTCGCCGGCAGCCACGCGCTTCCCCCGGCCCACAAGCCAAACGCTCGCGGTGATCGGTGTGTCGTCGATCGCCAAATCGGGCAGGATCAGGTCGCGGCGGGGCATGGTTACATCGATTGGAACTACGTCCGTTGGACCATTTCGCGGGCGTGGTAACTGGAACGGACCAGCGGACCGGAAGCCACCTGTTCAAATCCGATCTTCCGGGCAAGTTCGCCGAGCCGATCGAACTCCTCCGGCGGCACGTAGCGCTCTGGCGGAAGCTGGGCCGACGACGGCCGAAGGTATTGGCCCAACGTGAGCATGTTGCAGCCGGCGTTGCAGAGTTCAGCCAGCACGTCGAGCAGTTCGTCGGTCGTTTCGCCCAGGCCGAGCATCAGGCCCGTCTTTAGCTGCATCGCCGCCGCGCGACCCCGGATGCGGCGGAACATGGCCAGTGTCCAACGATAGTCGGCCTTGCCCGTGCGGACCTTCGCAAAGAGCCGGGGCACGGTCTCGGTATTATGGTTGTAGACTTCCGGCGCGGCGTCGATCAGTCGGTCGACCGCGGCCGTGTTGCCGACGAAATCGGACGGCAGCACCTCGATCGTGGCATCGGTCGCCCGGCGCACGGCGTCGATGGTGCGGCAGAAGTGCTCGGCCCCGCCGTCGGGCAGGTCGTCTCGGGTGACGCACGTAATCACCGCGTGCCGCAGCCCCAACTGCTCGACCGCGGCCGCCACGCGACGCGGTTCGTCGGCATCGACCGGTCGCGGCTTGCCCTTCGTCACACTACAGAACCGGCAGCCCCGGGTGCAGACGTCGCCGAGGATCATGAACGTGG
>JABMRB010001250.1 GCA_013202865.1 Candidatus Nealsoniibacteriota bacterium
GTGGTGGTCGTGTTGCGAAGATTCAACTTCGACATCACCGGCGAGACGCCGGTGCCACTGCCCTGCCGCCAAACCGGCGCGAGAGCACCATGAACACTACCGCCTCCCAACTTGCACTCTGTGTCTGTATCGCGTGGCAAACCGCAACCATCACAGCGGCCGAATGCGACTGCCCAAACGGAACGTGTTGCGACGAAAACACGTTTGCCGGTCCGACGCCGGAAGCGATCCGCGAGGGACACGTTGTGCCGACCGACAAACAGCTCGACCCGGCCTGGGTGCGGTCGCTGACCGAGCGGGGCCGGCGGAAGGTCTATCGGGGCCCGGAACTGCTGACCATCGGCATGCCGTGCGGGGGCGTGGGGGCCGGGCAGCTTTACGTCCGCGGCGACGGCACGCTCGCCAAATGGTTCATCTTCAACAACGCCCGCAACGAGCGGCACTGCTCAGCCTACCAGACGTGGCGGCCGAAAAGCCCGTTGTTGCAGGGGTTCGCCGTCCGCGTGCAACCGGCCGGCGGGCAAGCGACAGAGCGCACGCTTAGCGAAGCGGACTTCGATGCAATCGAGTTCGTCGGCGAGTATCCGATTGCCGAGATTCATTATCGATGCAAAGATAGGCCGCCGCTGCCGGTCGACGTCCGCTTGGAGGTCTTCAGCCCGTGGATCCCCTTGAACGCGCGCGACTCGGCCAACCCGGCGACCGTGCTGCGATTTACCGTCGAGAACACGTCCGAGGGGCCGGTCGACGCGTCGATTGCCGGCTGGCTGCAAAACGGCGTCTGTCTGCACTTGCTGCCGGGCGTCCGCGGGCAAAGCCGCAACACAGCGATTCGCCGCGACGGGCTGACCGGCGTGCGGATGGACTTGATCGACCGCAAACCGCCGGCCGCCGAATCGGCCCGGCCCGACGTACCTTTCGACGATTTCGAGAGCGGCACGTACCAGAAGTGGATCGCCGAAGGGACCGCCATGGGCCGCCGGCCGTCGAAGGTCGGCGAGATCTATCACCCCCAGGCCATGCAAGGCCATCAGGGCCGCTACCTGGTCGACTCGCTCGGGCCGCGAGACGAGTACGACAAGCCGACGGGGAAACTCGTTTCTAAACCGTTTCGCATCCAGCGGGCGTACGTGAACTTACTGATCGGCGGCGGCAACCACCCGGGCAAAACGTGCCTGAACCTGCTGGTCGACGGCAAGGTAGTCCGCACCGCAACCGGCGACAACACCGAACAGCTCAGGCGAAAAGAGTGGAACGTTCGCGACCTGGTCGACCGAGAAGCCGTGCTCGAGATCGTTGACGATCACACGGGCGGATGGGGCCACGTGATGGTCGACGAGATTGTTCAGAGCGACCGGCTCTGCACGTCCGACGGCGGCTTCCCGGCAGGTCATCCCGGCTTGGGCGACATGACGCTCGTGGCCATGGACGCGGACGCGACCGTCAACGCGGGCGCCGCTGGCGTATCGCAAGTGCTGGCCGATCTGGCCGATAACGGGAAACTCGACGGGCCGCCACAATTCACCGCTCCGCTGGGCGACGTGCTCTGCGGGGCCGTGGCATCGGCCGTTCGCCTTGCGCCGGGCGAGACGAAGGACCTCACGTTTCTGCTGACCTGGTATTTCCCCAACCGCCGCCTGCAGCAAGGCAGTGCCTCCGATAGTAACAGCGCGGGTGAGTACTCCGGCCCGACCGTCGGCAATATGTACGCCAACTGGTACACCGATTCGCTGGAAGTGGCTCAGTACGTCGCCGCGAATTTCCCGCGGCTCGATCGCGACACCCATCTGGCACGCGACACCTACTTCGACACGACCTTGCCCTACTGGTTCGTCCATCGCGTGGGCATGCCGGTGGCCAATCTGGCGACCGAGACGGTGCAGTGGTGGCGCAACGGCCGGTTCTACGGTTGGGAAGGCGTCGGCTGTTGCCCGGGCACATGCACGCACGTCTGGCATTACGAACAAACCACCGGGCGGCTCTTTCCGGAGTTGAGCCGATCGATGCTCTTGAACCAGCATCTCGGCACGGGCTTCGACTCGGAAACCGGGCTGGTCGGGTTCCGCGGCGAGTTCAACCGCGCGTTCGCCGCCGACGGCCAGGCGGGCGTCGTGCTGATGCTCTATCGGCAACACCTCGCCGCGCCGGACGGACGTTTCCTCGATGCAACGTGGCCGAAGATCAAGAAGATCATCCGATACATGATCCGCCGCGACGGCGACGTGCCCGACGGCATCCTCGCGACGAGCGACCACACCACGTACGACATCAACTTCGAGGGCCCCAATACGCACAACGGGTCGATGTACTTGGCGGCGCTGCGGGCGTGCGAAGAAATGGGCCGGCTCCAAGGCGACGAACCACTGGCCGCGGAGTACCGCGCGATCTACGACAACGGCCGCAAGCTCACCGTCGAGCGGCAATTCAACGGCGACTATTTCATCCAGTTGCTTGCAGAAGACAGGCCGACGAAGAACCAAATCGGCACCGGCTGCCTGACCTCGCAGTTGTTGGGTAACGGCTGGGCCTACCAACTCGACCTCGGGGCCGTCTATCCGCAGCCGGCGGTCGACAAAACACTGCGGAGCATCTTCCGCTACAACTGGACGCCCGACGTGGGGCCGTACTACGATCGTCACCCGCCCGAGATGACCTTCGTCAACCCGGGAGAACCGGGCCTGCTGATCTGTACGTATCCGCTCGGCAGCCGGCTCGCGCATCCGCTGCGATACCGAAACACGATCATGCAAGGCTACGACTACGACGCGGCCAACCAGATGCTCTACCACGGCATGCTCCGTGAGGGGTTGGCCGTCTACCGGGCCAATCACGATAACTACGACGGCACGCATCACAATCCCTGGAACGAAGTGCAGTGTGGCGAACACTACGCCCGGGCGATGGCCGCCTGGGGCGGGTTGATTGCCATCTCGGGTTACGTCTACGACGGCCCGGCGGGCAAGATCGGCTTCGCACCCCGGTTCCGCCCGCACGATTTCAAGGCCTTCTTCACCGCGGCCGAAGGTTGGGGCAGCCTTGTGCAGCGCCGCGAAGGCCCGCGGCAGACCGGCCGGATCGAACTGAAATGGGGAACGCTGCGGGCAAAGACGCTTGTGCTCGAGTTGCCGCAAGACAAGGAGCTTCAGACGGCACAGGTCACTGCGGCCGGCCGCCAGATCGCGGCAATCGCCCGGCACCGCGGCCGCCGCGTCGAGTTATCGCTGGCCGAGCCGATCGTCGTCACGGCCGGGGAAACGGTCGAGGTCGTCCTTCGCACCCGATAGAGGGGACGACCTGTTTCCGCGGCGAGTTGTCGCAGATGCCAAACCCGGGGGGAAACGCCACGGACTCGGTACCTATCCCATTCTTCCACGGAGCCCCGGTGTTGCCACCCGAACCGGAACTCTGATCAATTGCCTCCGATGCTCTCCAATCGCTTTAGCCATGATGCAAAATGGTCACACTTGACGCGCAGTTCATCCAAGCCGATCCGTCTTGTGACAATTGGGCTATGCACACGTTTCCTGTACGCTCGAACGATGCCAGAGATGCGGCGAGACGGACACGTTTCGTAACCATCGTTGATTGCTTCAGGATGCGCGGCTTCTTCGAGAATGGCCGCAAACTGCGTCTGCAAATAATCCGCAGAGTGGTTACTTAGCGGCGACACGACGGACGTGAGTGCTGCTACATCAGCAAACGCTAACGCCTCAAACTCGTGTAGCTGAACATATGGGATAAGAAACTCTGGGTTGAAATTGCTTTCCAGAATCTCGGACACCTCGCTGCTTATCTTCGACTCAACATGTGCTGCTCGCTCATTCCATGGAAGCGCCTTTGCTTCAGCTCGCCCGGGCCAGTCTTCCGGCATTGCGTAGTAGTCAATCATAGTGGTGCAGTAACGCCGCTCTTTCAATGTACGAAGGATGTCGTGTTTTGCGGTATGCCATTTCTTGACGCCGCCACGATTCCTATGCCTTCCGGGCAAGACTCCCCACGCACTCGTTCCGTGAAGGGCGAGATGGCCTGCCAACTGGTCCCGAACAAAGGCTTGTTCCGTTTCGCCTTCGACAATCACAACAAGCTCATTCACTGGTCGGGCCTCCACGAACAACATTCTTCTGCCAGAGTTCGCCGACCGAATAATCCTCCATCCACTCGCTTAATTGTTCTGCATCAAGCCGCTCAAATGTGGAACGCCCTTCCTTGCGGTTGACTACGACGATCTCTTCCGGCTCAAAATAATCGAGGAGGGTTGGGGATTGCGTGGATATGATCATCTGTGTGCGTTCAGATGCAGACTTGATCAAGTCCGCCAGCATTGAAATTGCGTAAGGGTGCAAGCCGAGTTCAGGTTCATCGATAACGATAGTCGCAGGCGGAGAAGGTTGCAGAAGGGCAGTCGCAAGGCAGATGAAGCGGATCGTGCCGTCCGACAACTGGTTCGCTTGAAACGGGAAATCGCTGCCCTTCTGCTGCCACTCGAGTCGGACCCGATCGTTTTCCGGTCGCAACAAGAAGTCATCAAAGAAGGGGGCAATCAGGCGAACTGTGTCTTTAATAAGTCGATAGCTCTGTTTGTTCTCTTGCCTTAACCGGTACAGAAATGCAGCAAGATTCCCGCCATCTGGTCGGAGTCGGTCAAAGTCACGACCGCTACATTCACCTCTCATAGCAGCGGTGTCGCTCGTGTCGTGGAAATGATAAACAACCCAACGAGACATCGCCGAATAGATGTACTCAGATATCGCCTTGTTGTGATTCTCGTCTTCGATTTGGTCTTTGAGTTTCGATTCGCTGTGCCCCGAACCGATAGACCGATTCACGGGATAGCCGGGACCGCTCGTTCCAAACCAAACAATCCGCTCGTCGTCGAAGATAAGCCGACTGTCCTTTGTCCTTTCGAGCTTGAACCTGTATCCGTTGTCTCCAAGGTCAAGTTTGCACTCGATTTGAGACGTCACCTTTGGACCAAGGTACAAAAGCACATCGGCCTTTCCTGCGAGGTTTACGGTCTTCTCGAGACGGCCTTCGATCATCTCTCGCAGGAATGAGAAGAAGCTCACGAAGTTACTCTTTCCGCAACCGTTTGCACCAATCAGAACCGTGACTGAACCCAGTTCAAAGTCTTCAAGATCCTGAATCGACTTGAAGCCCTTGAGGGTGATCTTGTCTAGTTGTCTTGCCATCACACGTCCTCCACGTCAAAGATGAGGCGTTGGAGTTCTTCTCCGATTAGACGAACGTTCCATTTCGTAGGATTTGAGGCGGAAGTACTTCATGGGCATAGAGTTCGGGGGACGCCGAGTTCGGAGACGCCATGCACGATTGTCTTTGCCCGTCTTCTTTCGGGCTCTGGTTTCCAATGTCTGAGGACGCGGCCCAACTCGATAGTCGAAGCACGTGGCAAATCTAACAGAACCGCCTCCCACAGTCAATAGTTGGGTATGCTCTCCACGAAGTTCAATAGAGGGGACGATCTACTCCTTCGGCGAGCCGCCCGGTTTATCCCAGCGCACCCGGAGCGAGGGGACGAGCCCCGCGGCTCGCGTGATGCTCGCCTTTTGCCCGGCAACGGCGGCGCAGGCGCGCCTTTCTTGACCTATATTCTGCAAGAGGTACTCGGCGCGGTCTATGCCCGCGGTGTACCGGTCGTATGGTTTGTAACGGGAGTACACGGTGATGAGTCCAGTAGCACAGGCCCGGGGGCCGGGCAATCCGAACCAGTTGCCGTCCGAGATGCTCGTCGAGCGGCTGTTCCGGCGGATCAGCGAGGTTTCGTCGCTGCCGCAAGTGGCCATTCACATCATCGACGTGGCCAACGACAAGTCGTCCGGCGCGGAGGACCTCTTGCAGGCCGTGCAGTACGACGCCGCGCTGGCGATGCGCATTATGCGGACGGTCAATTCGTCCTACTACTCGCTGCAGAATAAAGTGGGCGATCTGAAGGTGGCGATCACGTTGCTGGGGTTTAAGGAGATTCGCAATCTGGCGATGACCGCCTACGTCGCGCAGTTGTTCAAGAAGGGCGCCGGCTATGGGACGTACACCCGCGAGGGCTTGTGGAACCATCTGGTCGCCGTTGGCACGGCCTCCCGAATGATCGCCCAGACGACGCGCAGGGTGCCGCAGCGCGAGGCCTATCTGGCCGGCCTGCTGCACGACCTGGGGCTGATCCTGATCGACCAGTACCTGCACCAGCCGTTCCGCCAGGTGATCGACGGGTTGAACGAGGAGACGCCGTTGTGCGACGTGGAACGGGAGGTGCTGGGATTCGACCACGCGCAACTCGGCGAGTTCGTGTCCATGAACTGGAACCTGCCCGACCACTTGATCGCCTGCATTCGCTACCACCACGAGCCGATGATCTACGACGGCCCGCATCGCGAGATGGTCGCCACGGTGGCGCTAGCCAACTTCTTCTGCCACGCCAAGGGCGTTAGTTCGCTGGGCGTGGCCGATGCGGAAGTGCCCCCGGCAGAAGTCTTCACCACCGCCGGGTTGGACAAGGATCTGGTCGCCTCGATCTGGGAAGAACTCGACGTCAAGCTGGCAATGTCCAACGTGATGGATCTGGCCGAGACGGGGTAGGAAGATTGGTGCGAGCGGGTGACGGGTAGCCCGGACACTCTTGCGCAAAAAGCTCAGCCATCGGGAAGATTCGTTCGCAAGACGTGTCCGGGTGGCGCAGCCACAAGAGGATTTGTGTTCGGTTCCGATCCTCATGTTGCTGCGCAACCCCGACACCTTTTCCGACAACGCGAGAGAAGTGGCACCGCGTTATGCGGAAAAGTGTCGGGGCCACCCGGCGCAACGGAAGCGCGGGGGCAAGCCCCGCGGCTCACTTCTTTGGCTTCTTCGGTGGGAATCGCTCGTTGATGATCTCGGTGGCCGTTGCGGTGGTCTTCAACGCCTCATCGAGCGAGGCCTTCAATTCCGCGTGGATCGGGCGTAACTCGTCGGTCAACGCGGTCACGTCGATCGGCTGCTGCTCGGTGAAATCGTCGACGACGTTGTGGAACCGGCCGTCGGCGTAGAGCTTGTAGCCGCGGTTGCGGGTGTGCTGGCTCTCCTTGCCGCGACGGCCGTTGCGCTCGTACCAGCAGTAGATCCACCGGCGGCCGTCCAGCGGTTTGCCTTGCAACAGCGGTAAGAAGCTCGTGCCGTCGACGTCCAGTGCCGCGGGGACCTTTGCGCCGCCCAGTTCGCAGAGCGTCGGCAGCACGTCGCTGAAGTCGATCAAGGCGTCGGAGACTTTGGCCTTCGGTACGGTACCAGGCCAACTGGCCACCAGCGGGACGTGCGTGCCGTTGTCGCGCGGGCATCCTTTGCCACCCTGATAGGGCCGCCCGTCGAGCTTCGACGTGATCCCCGTGTAGACGCCGTTGTCGCCGGTGAACAGTACGAGCGTATTGTCGCGGATCCCGAGCGCGTCGAGCTTGTCGACGATCTTGCCGACGATCTTGTCGGTGTAGGTGACCATCTCGCCGAAGTACTTCATCTCGCCGACGCCTTTCTTGCCGGGCGACGTTTTGTCGTAGTCGGGCCCGTCGGGCGTGGGCTCGAAGGGCCAGTGCGGCAGGATCATCGGGTAGTAGGCCAGGAAGGGCCCGTCCTTGTGTCGCTCGATGAAATCGCACAGATAGTCGCTGACGATATCGGGGCCGTACTCGCCGTCCTTGTAGTCCACCTCCTTGCCGCCGGTCTCCACGCCCGGGTTGGCGTAACGGCTGGGCCGCCGGGTGAGTTGCCAGAGGCAATACTCGTCGAACCCGAAGTGCCCCGGCGCGTCGAACCCGCCGCTGAGTTGCCACTTGCCGACGATGCAGGTGGCATAGCCGGCCTTCTTCAAGAGGTGGGCGAACGTCGTGGCCTGCGGGTCGAGCAGGCCGAAGCGGACGTAGTTGCGGTTGTTGTAGATGCCGGTCATGATCTGCACCCGCGACGGCGTACAGATCGGCTGGCTGTGGCAATGGAGGAATCGCGTTCCGCCCTTGGCCATCGCATCCAGTCGCGGCGTCTTGTAGGTGTTGCTGCCGTTACACGAGAGGCATTCGTAGCCCAGGTCGTCGGCCATGATCAGCACAATGTTCGGTCGCGTTTCAGCCGCGGCGGCAAGGCCGGCGGTCAAGGCGAGGAGCAAAGCGAGGGTTAGGATTCTCATCGTGGGTTCTCCGCAAGTAGGTCAGGGCTTGCCCTGACAGCAAGGAGTTTGATTAGGTTGCAGTGGTTCAGCGCGATGTCCGTCAGGGCAAGCCCTGACCTACGTAGCAAACGATGCTGCCATCCTTCAGGGTAAGATACAATCGCCCGGCGACCGCGGCCATGCCGTCGAACACGGGGGGTACGTCGAGCTTGTACTCGGCCAGTTTCCTTCCGTCTTTGGTCGAGACGGCCCACAAGTGACCGCCCTTGGCGCCTTGCCAGGCGGCCAGTGCGTCGTCGGGGTTCGCCAATACGAGGGCTCCTTCGCCGAGGCCCTTGGTTTGCGTCAACTCGGGCGGGCCGGCAATGAACATCGTCTCGTCGGCAACCACCATCGCACGGACGTAGAAGGGCAGTTGTACCGTCCAGCGATATTGCTGCGCCGGCGGTGCGGGGCGCTTTGCCCGCTGGCCCTTCTTAGGCGGTTTTGGTTCAGCGACTTTTGGCGGAGCCGGTTTGGGGCCGGTGCCCGGATAGTTGCACGCGAAGAGTTGATACCGCTCGCCGCCGCGCCACTGGCCCGTGTTGCCGCCGGGGTACTTATCGCGGCCGTAGCCGAAGATCGACGCCTTGTCGTAGGAGAGGATCCGCCCGGAGGGGACCACATTGCCGACCTTCCACCACCCGCTCCAGTGGGCCGTGAACTGATCGTGCATCACCCAGTAGCCCCGGTGCCACCACGTATCGTCGAGCAGACCGATGGGGCTGAAGAGGTGGACGCCGCTGCCGGTCTGGTCGCCGGTGGCCAGGTCGAGCTTCACGTGCCGCATGTAAACGTCGCCGGCGTCGGCCAGGAGGATATCGGAGATCACACCGCGAACGTCTTTGCCGTCGCCGCCGGTGGGCTGCTTGCCCGTCTCGCCGTCGGGGCTGTACATGGCCGTTTCCGAGAGCATCCGCCCCGTGTCGGGATCGAGTTCGTAGAGGCGGATTCCACCGTCGAGGTAGGAAGAGCGTCCCGCGGCGACGATCAGCTTGCCGTGATTGACCAATACGCTGCCATGCACGGGCCAGACCGATTCGAGCTGTCCGTTGACGAACGTTCGCCGGTCGTCGGGCGCCGCGCGGAACCGCCACGCCAGCTTGCCGTCGGCGGCGCGGACGGCGTAGACGGTTCCGTCGGCCGAGCCGAACAGGGCCCTGCCGCGGTAGATCGTCGGCGGCGAATCGATCCGCCCACCGGCAGTGAAGGTCCAGACGGTCTCGCCCGTCTGCTCGTCGAGAGCATGGACCGTGTGTGTGTCGACCGAGGCAACGAACACCTTGCCGCCGGCCACGGTAACGCCCGACA
The DNA here is from genome assembly GCA_013202865.1 of Candidatus Nealsoniibacteriota bacterium. GTDB lineage: Bacteria > Planctomycetota > Planctomycetia > Pirellulales > Thermoguttaceae > JABMRB01. Next base: position 9,497 of record JABMRB010001250.1, read on the forward strand.
GTTTGCCGCCGAGCGGCACGTGCCACGCCCGTTTCAGCGTCGCCGGCACGTTCGCCCCGGTCATCCCGCTACGGGCGGCGTCGTGCCGGTAGACCGGCCAGGAGGAAGGATTTGGGATTTGGGATTTAGGATTTGGGATTTGTCCGAACGCGGGACCGCGTTGCAAGCGTCCGGCTGTTTCTTCCCCCTCGCCCCTCACCCCTCGCCCCTCACCCCTCGCACCCGCCAGCGCCCACAGCCCCGCCAGCTTCGTCTTCATGTTGCAGGCGCACGAGTCGGGTGTTACGTAGAGCAGCCCGTTGGCGGGCAGGATGCCGTATTGGCACGTGCCGCGGATCCAGTGGTGTATCGAGACGTCGTCGGAGTCGAAATCGACGAACTGCACGCCTTGCAAGCCGAGCAATGCAAACCGGTCGGTCGCCTTGTTGCGGTAGCAGCGGTGGTGCATGTAGCCGCCGACCGTCGGGATCTCCTTCTTGATCTCGCCGGTGGCCGGGTCGAGACCGACCATCCCCTTGCGGCGCGTCCACAGCAGCCCACCGGTGAGGAAGACGTCCGGCGGCGAGTTGTATCCGGCCATGGCAGGCCCGCTCCAAAGCACGCTGCCGTCGCGGGCGTCGTAGGCGGTGAGCCTCTTGAAGTCGGCACAATAGACGATTGCTTCGCCGGCCACCAGCGTGGGCGACTCCCAACCCGCCTCGTGACCGGTCAGTTGCATCTTCGCCTCCACTTGCCACAACGGCCGGCCCGTGCCCAGGTCGAGGCAGAAGAGGGTCTCACCCGTCTGATAGAAGAGCCGTCCGTCGCGGGCGGCGAGCGTCGGATGCACGAACGCGTCGATCTCCGTCCGCCAGAGCGTCTTGCCCGTTGCGGCGTCGGCCGCCACGATCGCGCGAGCGCCGGGCGCCGATGCGGCGCCCCGGCGGATTTGCGCATCTCCCGCCTCGTTGCCTTGCGGGCCCGTGTCGACCAGCACGACGAGCTGCTCGCCGATGCGAAGCACCTGCCGGGCATTGGCCGTATTCTCGCAGGCCGCCACGGTCCGGCCGGTGACCGCGTCGAGGATGCTCACCGGCGCGTCGATACCGAGCGTGACGTAAACGCGGTCGTCGCAGGCGGCCAGTCGGAAGGCCGTCTCCGAAGGGCCCGAGCGGAACCGGCGGAGTTGGTCGACCCAATCGCGGACCGGACGCTTCCAGAGCACGACGCCGTTGAAAGCGTCGCGCGCGACCAGGGCCCACTTCGACGGGAAGCGGACGTCGGCCCGGGGTGTCTCGTCAATAATGTAGAAGATCCGCCCGCCGGTGGTCACGCACGCGCCCATACTGGCGAGTTGCTCGTGTGCCCGGGCGAACTTCGGTTGGCCCAGCCACCGCAGCCGCCGCGGGACGTCGATCTGCGAATCGTGTGCTACGGCGTTGTTGTCGGGGCCGTGCAGGTAGTGCGTCCACTCGTCGATCTGGTGCGGGCGCGGCTTGACGGTCTTCGTCCACGTGTCGCCCTTCTTCAGGTACGCGACTCCGCCGGGGCACAGCACGCGCATGACCTCCTCCATGGCGACCTGGCCGAGGCCCTCCGCGACGAGGAGGTTCACGAGGTTGTCGGTATA
>JABMRB010001251.1 GCA_013202865.1 Candidatus Nealsoniibacteriota bacterium
CAAGTCCTTACGGGACAAACAACTTAGTGTGCGCTGGCCCTGGGTTCATACCCGGGCACCTGCGTGGGGGGTTGCCCCCGTTTGAGGCTCATTTCCCGCGATCGGTGACGCTCTTGGCCGCCCTGCGGTTCGGTCGGGTCGGTGCTCATGCCATGCAGTATAGCAGGCCAGCCCGGCACCGCTAAGTTCCCCGTAGTGGCACGGGCGCTCGCGCCGGTGATGCACGAGTTAGCCCCGTCGCCCGCGACGGGAAACCGCGAAAGCGCCTGAATCTAATTTTGCACCGCCTTTACACTTGGAAACCACTGCCGCAACTCGGTCGAGGCGGCCATTAAGTCGCCTTGAAATAAGGAGTTACGTCGATTACAATCAGCTCAGAACGGTCGATCGGCGTCTTCCGCAAAAATCAACATTAGGTCGCAATTTCGTCGTAACCCCTGACAGGACAACGAGTTACGCACATTGACGAAAACCGTGTTTGGCAGGAATTGCATTAAATTACTTACGTCGACGGCCGGTGTCTGAGGGTAGTCCGAACTCATGTCGCATCAACAGGTTACGTCGACAACCGTTTCTCATCAATCGCCCTAAGTCAAGTTAACGCCACCCAAACTAATGTGGTGTTAGCCGTGAATTTGGGTGGTGTTTGGCGTGAGACGGCTCTGGGAGGCGGAACCACGCCGCAACGCCCGCCACGGCCTCGGAAGTTTCTCGCGGCAGGCTGGGGAAGTCGAACGGAGGTTTCTGGCTCCTTTGCCCCTCTGCATGTATCTGACGGCTGAGTATCGCCGGGAAGATTCCGTACACATGGTTCCGAGTGACATCTTACAATTGCATCGACTCAGTGACACGCCTGGCAGGTAGGTCATCCAGGATTGGAGCTTTCACACTATCGATCGATGCCAAAAGCTCTCGAATTCCTTCCGCACCAGGCCCCAAACACTTGGAATGGGCTTCCAGAAAGTCGTACACAAGGCGAAACACCCTCATCTCAGGGTCGTTACGAAAAGCCACACCCAGATACCGAATTTGGTCTATAGACGCAGCAACCTTTGCGAGCAAAACGCTGGCTTCGCCGCCACTTAATGCCTTGCACGCAGCTTGGAGCAAGTGGCAAAGCAGTTGATCGCACGCGGTGATCTCGCTCAAATTGATCTTCTCCAAGAACTCCTGCGCCAATTCGATTTGGGACATTGCCAAGGCTGCAATTGCGGGGATCATTTCATTGCCGTCCTCCAGAGCCTCGATAGCCTTCGCATTGGCTTTTCGCCCGGCGAGAATGGCTGTGATGGTACGGAGTGCCGTCGCATAAGACTTGTTCAATTTGTTCGCGACCTCACGCGCGGTATCGTCGGCTGCCGCAAAGTCACCTTGGAACAAATGAACATGCACTTCCAACAGGCTCGTCTTCATGTCAGATGCGTAGAGATTTGCCAGTCGCGTCGCCTCAAGAGTTTCTTCATAGCGCCCCTGCGAGAGACGACTCAGCGCGCGAACTCGATAAACAGCGGGATTCGTCGGCTCTTCCTGTTCCCACAATCGACTGATTTCTGCCTCAAAATCATTCAACTCTAATCGAGCGCTCGTTGCACACAGCTTCCGCGCTACGTCAGCATCCAAGGGCTTTTTGGCCAACGCTGCGCGATAGTTCTGAAATGCCAAGTCGTAGTGCCCAAGGAACTCAAGAGCCGCCGCTTGCTCGAAAATAGCAACGACGTGTTGACCATCAATCTCCTCGCCGTTCTCTTGAACAACCTCTGCCAAGTAGGAGTCATAGTCCCTAACAGATTCCAGCCAACGATGAAGTTTACCGAAGTTGCGTGCGCGATTGAGATAGCTCCTCCCCCCCTTCTTGTCGTTTTCCAGACCCAACTCAATGGCCTTAGAGAAACACCGGTTTGCCAATTCCAGAGATAGCGGTTCTCCAGTCTCCTCGTTTTCGATAAGTCCAACTGATCCTCTACGAATTAGCTCTTCGACAACTTGGCCGTACACATCCTCAGCTCGCTCTCGAAGAACGTTGTCTCCGCCTGCCAGTGTTAAGCACTCTCGAATGCTAGACAACCCCGCATCGGTATGGTCCATTCCAAAACCAGTGGTCCATCCAAACAATACGTAGGCGAGTCGTCGTGCGTTATCGGAATCTGTCTCTGTGTCTAATTGGCCCAGGCTCTTTCGCCACTCAGTAATAAGTGTCTTTAGCTTTGACTTCACCGAAAAGCGCGTCGTACGGGATTGCGCGTACGCGTTGTCTATATCGTTCCAAGTTTTCAGGTCACAAGGCTCAAGCCGAATTCGCTTGAAAAGGTATCCCAGTGCTTCCTCATATCGGTCCTTGTTGAAGTGCCGAATCTCCGCCTCTCTAGCCGCAACCGCATCCTTCCCAGCATTCATGGTTGCTATACGACCGGCAAGCTGGTTGAAACTTCGCACAACGGGCGTCTCCTCCGAGTAGCCCTCCTTCAGTTCACCGTCATACTCGAATAGCAATCTTTCTCCAATCTCAAGGCTTGGCTCCAGAAAGACCCGCTGAATGCTACTGTCAAGAGGTGTTTCCGAATCTTTGGTGTCCTTCCCTTTTCCCAAGAATGCTTGCTGCGCCAATTCTATCCATTTTTCGATATCCGTGCCTCCGCGTGCAGGTATCGGTGTAGCAACTGGGATTATCTTTGCATCTTTATCGCCCAGGCATGTCTGCTCTCGCAGCAAGTAATTGCCTAATACCGCTTGGATGCCTTCGATATTCGCCAGGTTCAACCGGAAACAGAGAACAAGTGCATCCGCAAGGAGAAGCGTACTCGCATAAGCCTGCTCGGCAAGGCCAGCGCGAGAATCGATCAGGACATAAGTGAAGCGGTCGCGCAATACGCGCCCGAAGTCATGGAAGAATCCGGATTGCGGTCTGCTTGGGTGGGTTGTTGAGGGAATCTCTTCACCCAAAGCCGAAACAATATCCAAGTATGAATACTCGTCAGAGCCGTGCTCAGGGTGCTCGCCTTTGATTCCTGAAGGCATTGCCCAAAGATTATCTGCGTTAGGAATCGGGACAACAAACTGATCGTCTTCCATGTTCTCTTCTAGCCATTTCACCTTCTGCTCTGCGTTGCGATAGCCTTTCAGCAAGCCAGCAAACCCCGACATCCGCGGCTTACCCTTTTCGTGGAAAGGTAAGTACGTATCTAGTCCAGGGGCCTCCAGATCCATGTCGACAAGCAAAACACGGTATTGCTTGCTCCGGCGTGTTGCCGCTAGACGAATACCGGTGTGGAGCAAGGAAACAGTCCTTCCCACACCTCCTTTATACGAGTAGAATACGAATATCATTTGGTACCTCCACTGACCAGAAGGGCATCAAGCTCAGTTGATTCCTGAGCGGTATATTCCAGATCGATTCCAGTTGATTCGTACAAAAGTACAGGATCAAGAACGAATCGGGATTGTCGCATGCGCTGCGCATTTGGAATGCTAGAAGACGCGGGTTGGCGACCTGATCGTCTGATTTGCGGATGTCGTTGTTTGCGATCTCCCTTTCTCAATGGGATATCCACCTCAAAATCCAGTTCAAGCGCAGCAAGGATATCCTGGACTCGTTTGAGACTCGCGGCCTCATACTGCGTCGCTTCATACTTCTGTATCTGTTGCGGCTTGAGGTTAAGTCTTTCGGCCAATTCCTTCTGCGTGAGGCCACGCGCAACACGTCCCTGTATCAGCACACGGCCGATATCCAGCCGAGACTCCATGTGTAACACGAGTGCGGTCTCCAACGCATCGTATTCTTGAACTTCTTTCTCAAGATCGTCAATCTGAGAGCGTATTCCAGCTACCATAGCTCCATAGAGGCGCGGGTCCATATCACCCTGCTCGTGGACCGCGGCTTCGAGCGCCTCGTTAAGAGTTGCGATTTGGGTCTTGGTCACGTTTTTTTGCCAATCGTTCTGGATCATCGCTACTCACCTATCCTTCGATCAAAAGAACGCCTTTTGCGTTACCGTTGCTATCTTTCTGGAAAAAATCCAAGACGGTTCCACCCTGTGCTTCGGGGTCCTGAAGTCGTCGCCTCGCGATAAGGAAGTCCACACCGTATTTGCTCTTCATTCGCTCTCTCGGTGGGCGAGTGTCGAGAAACACATTGTCTAATTTGGACACATCGACCGGACCAGGAAGATCGTCCCAACAGCCATCAACGTCGCTCGGTTCCTCCTTGTCCGAGACAAAGCCACCGCCGATCCATACCCTTTTCACGCCAGCCTCGGCAAGATTCTGTATTGCCCTGGCTAGGCCGTCGAGTAGTTCTTGTCGCTTTGTGTTCCAGGCCAACTTCGCGCGGATTTCTGACAAGGTTGCCTTATGAATGCCCGGCGGGAGATTCCCGTTCGCATCGAAATCTGGTATCGCCGGTGTTGGGGGCGTCGGTTCTGTTTGGTCGCTACGAGCCATGAATCGCACCTGCGGCAGGCTGGGCACCTGGCGGCTTGCCGTTCACGTCGCAGAAGCTACGGCCAGCCATAATATCGGCAGCAACACATCGATAACATTGTATTATAAGACAAGTTTTTCGTTGCGTCAAGGGCCGCTATTGCGAATTTGGGGAAATTTCCGGGATTGACCACCACGCTGGGGGGGGCATTTTGGGTTGTGGTCTCCATGAGTGCGTACTATGGGGGGGTTGGCTTGTGGCCGGTCGGTCAGGTAATTGCGGAATCTCACTTGGCCAGCAACCACGAGAAACCCGAAGAACTCGTGCGGAGCCAAGTTCTTGGGACGCACCCCAATAAATCTCACGGCCTTTCGTGGACGAGAAGCACGTTGTACTCGGGGCCAGCCTCTGAACATTCAATTCAACTCTCAGCAAGAATCTCCTGCTCGGGGAGTTCCCGCCGTATTGCGTATTGGTGCCGGAGTTGAAGAAGGCCGGCTGGCCGACGACGCTGCCGGAGCGGATTCGGGCGGTCGGTGCGGCGTTGGGCGAGCGGGGCGGGCCGGCTACGTCGGTAGAGATCGCGGGGGCCCGCGGCGTTGAAACAACCAAGACGGCACGAACAACCAACCACCGGGGGGCAGCGATGGTTTTGCGGAGTAGGCTGTGCTGTCTTGCACGACGTGGTCGCGGTGGCCCCGTCGTTTCTTCCGGAGCAGGCGTGGCCACTTCAAGACGCATTTTCGGAAGGACGCCGGGCTGACATTCCGTGGTCCAGTATTTCACTAGGGATGACTCTGTTTTCAGGTTGACTGTCTTGCATCTTCACAATGATGTTGGTAGGGCGGACTCGGGGTCGGACTCTATATTCAATTCAACTTTCAGCAATGATCTCCCTTCAGGTCGGGCCAGCCTCTGCTGCAACTCCGGGGGCCCCTGGCTGATGGTTGCCCAGTGCCCCATTTCGGCTGACATGGCCCGTATCCTAACGGTACGTGCAACGGCCGACAAGCAGCCAGGGGCACCAGGAGAAATTGCAAATTGAGGATTGCAAATTGCAAATTGGAAGGAAGTGTGGTTTCGCCTCCCAGAACCAGTTCATGCCAAATGCCACCCAAATTCACCCCAAACACCACATTAGTTTGGGTGGCGTTAACTTGACTTAGGGCGATTGATGAGAAACGGTCGTCGACGTAACCTGTTGATGTGAAACGAGTTCGGACCACGCTCCCGCACCGGCCGTCGACGTAAGTAATTTAATGCAATTCCTGCCAAACACGGTTTTCGTCAATGTGCGTAACTCGTTGTCCTGTCAGG
>JABMRB010001252.1 GCA_013202865.1 Candidatus Nealsoniibacteriota bacterium
AGGTTGTGGGCGTTCATGATCGCGTTGATGTCGCCGGTCAACCCCAGCGAGAACTCCGTGAGCGGGATGCACTGCGAGAGCCCACCGCCGGCGGCCGAGCCCTTGATGTTCATCGTCGGTCCACCGGAGGGCTGGCGGATGCAGGCAACGACCTTCTTCTGCCGTTTACCCATTCCTTGCAAAAGACCCATCGTGGTGGTGGATTTACCCTCCCCCAACGGCGTGGGGGTGACGGCGGTTACCTCAATGAACTTGCCGTCCGGCTTGTCCTTGAGCCGGTCGAGCACCTTCATATAGTCGACTTTAGCGACGTAATTGCCGTGTGGGAGCAATTCTTCTTTGGTAAGGCCCAGCTCATCGGCGAGCTGGTAACAGGTTTTCATGCGGGATTCCGCCTCTTGGGCGATTTCCCAGTCCGCGTGTTTGGTCGGGTCGAGACTCAAAGGAAGCCCTCCTCGTTACGAGTGTACAATTAGCGTAAGCTATCACTATATCGGCCGGTGTCCAACGTGCAAGGGCCCTGGGCGGGCACGTCGACGCAGAATGGGCCACCGGGGCACCGCTACGATTTGCCCCAGCTACCCCGATGCTACAGTTGTTTCTCGGCCGCTGTCTGAGGAAAATCCATGAAAACACTCGACATCATCGGCTGTGGCAAGCTGGGTAGCACGCTGGCAAAGCTCTGGACCGACCTCGAGTTGGTACAGGTCCGCTCGATTCTCAACCGTTCGACGCAGAGCGGTCGCCGGGCGGCCGAGTTCGTCGGTGCCGGCCGGCCGATCGACGACTACGCCCAACTTGAACCGGCCGACGTGATGATGATTGCCTCGCCCGACGAGGCCGTCGAGCAGTGCTGCCTTGAACTCTGCCGGACCGAAGTGCTTGCCGATGGCGTGACGCTATTTCATTGCAGCGGCAGCCTGCCGTCGACGCTCCTGAAGCCCGCCCGGCAGCGCGGCGCCGTCATCGCCAGCCTGCACCCGGTCAAGAGCTTCGCCGACCCGGCGGCGGCTGTGGCGACTTTCTCCGGCACGTTTTGCGCGGTCGAGGGCGAGCCGGCGGCATGCGACGTGATCCGCGAGCTATTGAAACCTTGCGGCGCGATCCCGTTTCAGGTGGAGTCCCAGTTCAAGACCATCTATCACGCGGCCACGGTGATCGTTTGCAACTATCTGGTCGCGCTGATGGAAGTCGGCCTGAAGTGTTTCGAGAAGGCCGGCATCCCGCGAGCTACGGCCGAGAAGATCATCGAGCCGATCGTCCGCGGCACGGTCGACAACGTCTTCCGCCTCGGCCCGGTTGAGGCGCTGACCGGCCCGATCGCCCGCGGCGAAGTGTCCGTAGTCGAAGCGGAGGTCGCCGACCTTTCCGCATGGAACGACCTAATCGGCCGGATCTATAGCGAGTTGGGCCACGTGGCCGTCGATCTTTCCGCCGCCCAAGGCACCGCATCGGCCGACGCGTTGGCAGCGATCGAGGATGCGTTGCGCAAATCACGCTAGATCATATTTAGCCCCGGGTGAACACACCCGGGGGCCGCGCCAAATCCCCGCCGTGTATTCACTGCGGGCTAAATGCACACCCGGGGGTCGCGCCAAATCCCCGCCGTGTATTCACGGCGGGCTAAATAAATCGCCACATCCCCGCCATCGCCCGCCCCAATTCCCATACCGCAACGCGGTTTCACATCGAAGCCCAGGGTAAGCGCAGCGGCGCAGCGCCACCCTGGGGCCGGTGCAACACCCCAAACCCAACCCTGAAAGGATTGCACAATCGGCGGGCCATTGTAGAACCCTTTCAGCGTTCGCGTCACCGGTTGGTCCCGTTTCCCCGAGGTGCGCTCCGCGACCCCGGGCTCCGATGTTCAACGCCTTCGCCGTTACCCGGCCGCAACTTGACAGTTATTGATACGCCGATCCTTAGCGGTCTATCGAGCAATTCGGTAACGCCTTCTGGAGGTCCTGGACTCCGGCGTCGGTGACCTGAGTGCCATACAAGTCCAA
>JABMRB010001253.1 GCA_013202865.1 Candidatus Nealsoniibacteriota bacterium
CCGCCGAGCAACGCGCCGGTGCCGGTGCCCAGGACCACGACCGCCCGGGCCGCGCCGCCGAGCAACATCAGCACGGCCAGGGCCGACAGGAGTACGTAAAGTTTCTTCATCGTCTCTCTCCAATGTGAATGGAACAGGAGTTGGCTGGAGCGTGGAAATACGCACCTTCTGTAGCCATCTTGCTCCGCAAGATGTGGCTTCGTCTCGCGGTGCGAGACGGCTACGGGAACAATCCGGGACCGACCGATCCCTCATCAAAGAAGCAGCAGCAGCGGACCCAGAAGACCTTCCTCAGGAGAAGGCGCGCGGCCAATTGTTTCAGAAAAAACGCTGCCTTGCCAATTGGTTGGTCGCGTCGCGCTCATCGCGATCTCGCTACCGTGGCATAGTACACTGTAGATCAGTTTACCGGAAATCGCGGAAAGCACAATCGGGCGTCAGCCAATTTTTCAGGTTTTTCCCGGTTTTCTCCACGGCCCCTTATGTCAGGGGGCATGTAGCCCTTCGGGATGGTGTTTCCTGGACGCGGTGATCGCCGCACCGCCGGTGACACAAAACTTGCAGCGGCGACACCCGGTTGTTACAGTACATGGAGGGGTTGCAACTCGTCTCTTTCGTCGCACTTGGATACGGCTGCTTCTCGGCACCCGGGCGGGTCGTGCCGGGACTAGAAGCCAACGGCTTGATGTGGCAAGCATCGGCCTATCCGTAGAGAGGTTGAGGATGCCGGATCGGACAAGGTTTCGCGGAAGACTAGCGGGCGGCGGCACGACTGCCGCGCGGGCCGCCCGGCTGAGCTTCGAGCCGCTCGAACCGCGACTCCAACTCGACGCCGGATCGTTGGTGATCAGCGAGTTCATGGCCGCCAACGACGCCACGTTACCCGACGGGCGCGGCGAGTATGAAGACTGGATCGAGATCTTCAACGCGGGCGACGCGACGGTCGATCTGGCCGGATGGTATCTGAGCGACGACCCGGGCGATTTATCGAAGTGGACCTTTCCCAGCCGCGAACTCGACGCCGGGACGTTCCTCGTCGTGTTCGCCTCGGGACAACCGGTCGACGACTATGTTGACCCCGATGGGAATTTGCACACCAATTTCCGGATCGACGCAGACGGGGGATACCTGGCGCTGGTCGAACCGGGTGGCAACGCGGTCGCAAGTGAGTTCACCGATTTCCCCGAGCAAGTTCCAGACGTTTCCTATGGACTAGATCAGCAAGTCACGGTCACGCCGCTGATTGGCCCGGACACTCCGGCCAAGGTGTGGATTCCCGGCAACGACTCTCTCGCGCGAACGTGGACCGGCTCGGTGGAAGATGAGCCGTTTGACGACTCGCTCTGGACGGCCGGCGTGGCCGCGATCGGCTACGAAACCGAGGGGGTCCCCAGCCCGGTGAACATCGCGCCGATGGGCGTGGCCACGCAATCGACGATTTACAGCGGCTCGTTCCCGGCTTCTGCCGCGTTGGACGGCAGCTACAGCAACTTCACCCATACGGCCAACCAGCCGAATTCCTATTGGCAACTCGTCCTGCCGGGGCCGGAGGTTCTCAGCTCGATTGTCCTGCGGAACCGGGTCAGTTGCTGTGCCATACGGCTGTCCAACTTCCGCCTGTCGGTCTTTGACGATGCGATGAACGAGGTCTACGGCGAGGACTTCTTCACGCCCGCACAAGGCGGCGGATATCCGGGATTAGGCGCGTCGCTGACCGTCGGCCTGCCCGCCGGCACGATGGGCAATACCATTCGGGTTCAACTCCTCGGCTACAACAACGAGGGGACCGGCTATCTCTCGCTGGCCGAGGTGGAGATATTTCCCAGTTCCGGGTATCACGGGTTGATCGGCACCGACCTGCGGGCGGCCATGGAGGGGATCAACGCCTCGGCCTACCTCCGTGTACCCTTCGACGTGGCCGCGTCCGATCTCGAGGGGCCGGCGGCGCTGGACTTCCTCAACCTCAAGATGCAGTACGACGACGGGTTCGTGGCGTATCTCAACGGTCGGGAGGTTGCGCGACGTAACGACCCGCCGACGCTCGCCTTCGATGCCGCGGCGCCGCAGGAGCATCCCGACGAAGAAGCGGTCGTGGCCGAGTTATTCCCGCTGACACAGCATCTCGATGCGCTTCGCGCGGGAGAAAACGTGCTGGCGATCCACGGGCTGAACCGCTCGGCCGGCGACGTCGACTTCCTGATCGTTCCCGAGTTGGAGGGTTTGACGGCACCGGCCGGCGACAGCTTCTACTTTCCCGTGCCGACACCGGGAGAATGGAACTCGGACGGCGTGCTCGGTTTTGTTGCCGATACGCAGTTCGACGTCGATCGCGGGTTCTTCGTGCTGCCGATCGACGTGACGGTCTCGGTCGATACGCCCGACGTCGAGATTCGCTACACCACCGACGGCCGCCCCCCGACGGCAACCTCCGGCACCGTGTATGAAGGGCCGATTCACGTCGACCATACGACGACGTTGCGAGTGGCTGCTTTCAAGGAGGATTATTGGCCGTCGAACGTCGATACGCAGACGTACATTTTTCCGGGTGACGTAATCCGGCAGCCCGCCAATCCGCCCGGACTTCCGAGCAACTGGGACGGCATGGCCCAGAGTTCGATCCCCGCCGACTACGCCATGGACCCGGACGTGGTGGACGCCCCGGCCTACAGTGACGAAATCATCGGCGGATTGCAGAGCATCCCCACCATCTCGATCGTCATGGACCCGGCCGATCTGTTCGGCAGCCAACGGGGGATCTATATCAACTCGGCCCAGCGTGGCCGGGAATGGGAGCATCCCACGTCGGTCGAGATCATCGAACCGGACGGCACGTCGTTTCAGGCCGACTCGGGGATCCGCATTCACGGCTACTCCTGGCGTTATCACAGCAACTCGCCCAAGCATTCCTTCCGCCTGGAGTTTCGCGACGAGTACGGCCCGACGAAGTTGGACTACCCGCTGTTTCCCGACTCGCCGGTCGACAAGTTCGACAGCATCGTGCTGCGGGCCCAGGGCGGGCGTGCCTGGGCCGGAACGCAGGTGCCCAGTCAAGCACAGTACCTCCGCGACACGTTCGCCCGCGATACGGCCCGCGACATGGGGGCCGTCGACGGACACGCCACGCTGGTCCACCTCTATCTGAACGGGCTCTACTGGGGACTCTACAACCCGGTCGAGCGGCCCGACGCACAAATGGGCGAGGAGTATTTCGGCGGGACCGAAGAAGACTACGACGCACTGAATCGGCGGACCTCGACCAACGAGGTGATCGACGGCGATATGGTCCGCTACAACGAGATGATCGATCTGGCCGAAGCCGCTCTGGCCGCCGGTGTTACCTCCGACGAAGATTACGCCACGCTCCAGCGATACGTCGCTATGGACGACTTCATCGACTGGTTCCTTCGCAACCAGTACGTCACCAATCGCGACGGCATAACCGCCTTCAGCGGCAACAACCAACGGGCGATCGGCAGCCGCGTCGGCGATCCGCAGTTCCGGTTCTTCGTCTGGGACATGGAATACAGTATGTGGAACGCCACGGACAACAACAACGTCGCGCCCGGCATGAACAACCCCGCGCTGGCCGGTTCGCAGAACCCGCCGCGAAGCGCGTGGGCCGTCTACAACGCGCTGCGACAGCATCCGGAGTTCCGCCTGCACTACGGCGACCACGCCCACAAGCACCTCTTCAACGACGGCGCGCTAACGCCCGCAAAAGCCGCCGCCCGTTGGGAGACACGGGCAAACTCGATCTACACCGCCATTATCGCCGAATCGGCTCGCTGGGGTGACGCCAAACGTTCGACGCCTTACACGCGCGACGTCGAGTGGCAAGCCGAACGCAACCGCCTGCTAACGCAGTACTTTCCGAACCGCACCGGCGTGTTGATCGGGCACCTCGAAGACGTCGGGCTCTATCCGGCCGTGGTCGCGCCGTCGTTCAACCAGCACGGCGGCCAGGTGCCGTTTGGCTTCGAGTTGACCATCAGCGCTCCGCGAGGAATTATCTACTACACCCGCGACGGCTCCGATCCGCGCGTGCCCGGCGGCGCGGTATCCGGCTCTGCGATGGTCTACCACGCGGCCACGCCGGTCGTGCTGGACGAGTCGATCATCGTCAAGAGTCGCGTACTCGACGGCGGGCAGTGGTCGGCGCTCAATGAAACACTCTTCTTGACCGCGGAACCGGCGGCGGCCGAGAACTTTGTTATCACCGAACTGAATTATCACCCCCGCGATCCCTCCGCCGCGGAACTTGCAACGCAGCCGGTCGGCGATCTCGATTTCGAGGACGGCGACTTCGAGTTCGTCGAGCTGATGAACGTCGGCGATGTGAGAATCGATCTCAGCGGCGTCCGGTTCACCGTTGGAATCGATTTCGACTTCGACGACGGCAGCACACTCGGCCCGGGAGAGTTCATCGTCGTCGTTCGCAACCCGGACGCCTTTGAGGCCCGCTATGGCACCGCCGTCAACGTGGCCGGGACGTTCGACAGCAAACTGAACGACGGTGGCGAGAACGTCGAACTTCAGGATCGCTTCGGACAAGCGATCGCCCGCTTCGAGTACAACGACGCCGACGGTTGGCCCGGCCGGGCCGATGGGAAAGGGGCGTCGCTCGTGTTGATCGACCCGACGGCCGTGCCCGGCGACGCGATCCAACGGATCGTCTACCTGAGTGATCCGGACAACTGGCAATCGTCCGTCGCCTACCTGGGCACGCCCGGCTCGGCCGCTGAGCCGCATCAGGGTGTCGTCATCAACGAAGTGCTCAGCCATACTGACTGGCCGCAGGTCGACGCGATCGAGCTGGTCAACG
>JABMRB010001254.1 GCA_013202865.1 Candidatus Nealsoniibacteriota bacterium
AGTCGACCGCGTCGTCGGCGAGCACCTCGTCGAGGCTATCGTAGGCCTTGGGCAGGCCGAGCGTCTGCTGGGCCGATTGCGATTCGGCGGGATCGACGCCGAGGATTCCGGTCACCGTAATTCCCAACCGCCGCAACGCCTCCACGTGTACCGGCCCGATAAACCCGGCGCCGACGACTGCTGCTTTGAGGTTATTCATATTCGTTCTCCGTTGAGGTTATTCACCCTGGCTTTCCTTCCCAGACCGTGATTTCTGGGTATTCGTTCCTCAGTACATCCAAGAAGTCTCGTTCGCGAGTTCCTCGCTCCAGGAAGTCGACTGGGATCCTGATTTTCGCACCGTCGCGCAAGACCACATGTCGTCTTGGCGACTCGAAGTCGCGCACGATCAACACTGCATCGATCTCAGACACTTTGACACACCGCTGCTTGGCTCTCTTGCGAACGTTCCCCCAACGCAGATCCTGTCCGTCTAGCACGAGTTCGCGTGCCATTGGATAAACCAGGCCAAACGACCCTGCGAAGAAGCACGCGCCGATGACAAGACTCCAGATACCGCAGAACACGATGCCGAGGATGTTGCCCTGAAGAATCGCGCCCACGAGGAACAACGCGCCGAATCCGAACATCGCGCCTACCATGATCGTCACCAGACATGTGTACAAGTCGTTCGATCGTATTTCCTCGCGATAGGGCATTTCTACGGGGCTTCTCATTATGTCCAACTGTTACTACCTCCTCACACCCTACGCGTCTTCCACCGCCCCGCAATACTGTGCGAGGTAATCTCGGCTCTGCCGCAACGACAGTTTCCTCCGCGACAGGTCCGACTCGAACGCCCGATCCTCAACCTCGATGCAGACCGGGCCGCGGTAGCCGATGTCGGTCAGGGCGGAAATGAACTTGCCCCAGCAGACATCGCCCAGCCCGGGCAGCTTCGGTGCGTGCCACTTCAGGGGCGCGGCGAGTACGCCGAACTCGTCCAGGCCGTCGCGCAACACCTTGGCGTCCTTGGCGTGGACGTGGACGATCCGGTCGGCGAACTCGTAGAGCGGCTTGACGTAGTCGATCTGCTGCCAGACCAGGTGCGACGGGTCGTAGTTCAGGCCAAAGCTCTGCGACGGGATCTCGTCGAACATGCGTCGCCAGATCGCCGGGCAAGTCGCCAGGTTCTTTCCGCCGGGCCATTCGTCGTCGCCGAAGAGCATCGGGCAGTTCTCGATGCCGATCCGCACACCATGGTCTTCGGCGAACTGCACCAGCGGCGGCCAGACCTCCATCAACAGCGGCCAGTTGTCCTCGACCGAGGCGGTCCAATCGCGTCCGACGAACGTATTGACCACGCCGACACCCAGCAGCGAGGCCGCTTGGATCACCTTCTTGAGATGCTCGACGGCCACGCTCGATTCCTCGGCGTCAGGGGCCAGCGGGTTGGGATAGTAGCCCAGGCCGCTGATCTCGACGCCCGCCTCCTGCATCAGCCGGTTGACGTGGTCGGCCGCGGGTTGATCGAAACCGTCGACGTCGACGTGGGTAACGCCCGCATAGCGGCGCTCGGCCTTGCCTTTGGGCCAGCACATCAGCTCCACACAGCGGAACTTCTCGGCGGCAGCGAAATAGGCGATTTCTTTCAGGGAGAGGTCCGGTAGGATCGCACTGACGAATCCGAGTTTCATGGTGACTCCTATTGGATCGGAACGTGGTTCGTAGTGACCCGATTTATCGGGTTTTGCGACAGGTTAGACTGCATGAATGCAGTCACTACAAACGGCTATTGACGGCGGAACTCGGCGGACAACTTCTTCAACAACTCCATCGGTGGCGGGCCGTCGTGGACGACTAGCCGGTAGCGAAGCGTCAGCGGCTTGCCGGCCGGCAGCTTCACCGCACCGGGGGCCACGATACATGGGTTGACCATCGCGATCGGGCCCAGGTTGTGCCAGGTCGACGGCGGGTTTTTGGGGTGGTCGACGACGGTGACGCCGAGCGTCTTGCCGTCGGTCATGTCGATCGTGTAGTCGTACCAATCGACGCCCGGCCAGTCGGTCTCGGGCTTGAGGTGGTGCGGGTCGGGGCGGTTCACTTTGCCCTTGGGGTCGGTGTAATAGGCCTTGCCCTCCTTGCGGCCCTTGACGCAGAAGCCACCGAAGGCCGTCTGCTTGAGCGTGGAATCGACCTTGGGTGTAAGCTCAAACGTCATATCGATCACCCAGACGTCCTCAACCTGGCGAGTCGTCACCGCCAGCGCCTCCTCAATCATCACGTCGGTGCCGATGACCCAATCGTTGCGGACGGCCAGCTTCGCACTCTCGACGTCCGCCGCGACCAGTTCGACGCTCTTGTTCTTAATCACCCGGCCTTCGGTCGGTGCCATCTCACCCCAGCCCCAGAAGTCGGCCGGTTTCTGGCCTTCGGTGAAATGCCAGGCAAGGAACACGCCGCGATGGTGGCGGTGGTCGCCGGGGGCGAAGTCGACCGCCCGCTGGCTCGACGGCGTGAAGACGGGGTAGAGGCAACAGACGCTGTTGGCCGAGAGGTTCGTCTTCGCGGGTTTCTTGGTCATGTAGCGCCACACGGTCCGCCCGTCGGGGGCCTTGAGCACCTTGCCGAATTCGTCCGGCACAAGTGTGAAGGCCGGTTTGTCGAGCCGCTTGATCCGCACGTTGCGATACCAAACCGGCCGGCCGTGGTCCTGCAGGCCGACGTGACCGGTGCGGGCGAAATCCTTCAGGGCGTTGCGGAACTTGTTCGTTGTGCCGTCGGGATTCTTGCCCGCCGTGGTCCAGCGGTCGAGATCCATGTCGACGATCTGTTGGCCGTTAAGTTCCACGACGATCTTGTTGTCG
Organism: Candidatus Nealsoniibacteriota bacterium; assembly: GCA_013202865.1. Taxonomy (GTDB): domain Bacteria; phylum Planctomycetota; class Planctomycetia; order Pirellulales; family Thermoguttaceae; genus JABMRB01. Next base: position 2,847 of record JABMRB010001254.1, read on the forward strand.
AGACAAGTCACCCGGCAGGCGTTCCACTCGCCCGGCTGCTTGACGGTGTTCTTCGTCGGTGCCACACAATCGTAGATCGCCCCGGCCGTGCCGCCGCGGCTGATTCCCTCGCGGCCGAAGAAAAACGAATTGGCCACCTGGACCTCGATGCCCGTGTAGACCGGGTCCTTTAGATCGGCCGTTCGGATAAAGATGCCGCTATTGGCCCGTTCGGGGATCTTGTATTCCAGCTCGAGGACGAAGTTGCCGTAGGTTTCTTTGGTCCAGAGGTAGTCGTCGTTGTGCAGGCCGCCGTTCATTTCGCGATTGAGCGTAATGACGCCGTCCTCGACTGCCCAGGTCTTGTTTGGCCCCATGGTCCAGGCGTCGAGGTTTTTGCCGTCGAAGAGCGTAACCCAGCCGTCCTCGGCAGCGGTGGCGACGAGCGGGACGAGTAGCAGTACCAGGGTAAGAATCGGTTTCAGTATGTTCATTGCAGGTCCTCTCTTTAGTTCGTAGTGACCGCATTTATGCGGTTTGTTGTTCTCGTTCGCGTTACGCCACATTGTTCGACCCGATAAATCGGGTCACTACAAACCTTTTTGTCACTTATGCCAGGGAATCCAACTCGGGTAGGTATCTTCGGGCGAGAGCCGGGGTTCGCCGCGGTCGCGGGGCGTGGAGCCTTCGTAATAGAAGACGTACAGGCCGCTCTTGCCTGCGATGATCACGTCGTTGTGCCCGTCCTTGTTCATGTCGGCGATGTTCATCTTCATGCCCACGGCCACCGCACCGGTAGGCGGCGGGTTGTGGTTCTTCTGGTCGGGATACCAGGGCAGGTGGTTGTACGAGAGCACGTGCCGCTCGAACTTGCCGCCCTGCAAATCGTACCAGAAGGCAAACAGCGGCTCGTAGCAGGTGGCGTCGCGGCCGTGATGCGCGAACAACCGCTTCCCGCTAACCAGATCCGCCTTGCCGTCGCCGTTGAGATCGCCCAGCGCAATGGTGTGGAACTGGCCGAAATCCTTCTCGATCCAGATCTGCTTGAAGCTCCGCTTGCCGTCCGTGACCGATTGCTTCAGCCACGCCAGCCCGTATTCGTGCGAGGCACCGATGATCAAGTCGTTCAGGCCGTCCTCGTCGACGTCGTGTACCAGGATCGGGTGCGAGGCCGGGATGTATCGCCCCGGCTCGCCGATGCGGTGGAACGTGTAGTCGGCGTGGAAGGTCCACTTGCCCGCGGTCGGCTTCGCGGGGCCTTCATACCAGCCGGTGGGCGTGACGATGTCGCAGCGCCCGTCGCCGTTGACGTCACCCAGTCCGTTGCCGTGCTGTTCGCCGTCGGTGCCGACGCGGTGCTCGACCAGCCACGGCGCCTTGTCGATGTGCTCGATCCAGGTCATCTCCTGCCCGGCGTATGGGGCCCAGTGATTGCAGAGGATGTCCTGATCGCCGTCGCCGTCGACGTCGCCGTGGATGACGCCTTCCATGTTCTGCGCGGCGTGGATTCGCGTAGCCTTCCACTTCGCGCCCGTCTTGCCAGGGTTCTCGTACCAGAACGCTCCCTTCATCCGCATCCAGCCGGAACTGACCACGTCGGGCTTGCCGTCGCGGTTGACGTCCATGGTGAACTCGCTGTTGTCGTCGGTCTCCGGGCCGTTGGTCTCGGCGCCGTCGCGGAAGTCTTTGTGTTTCTTCCAGTCGGGTGCCTCATACCAGTTGCGGCCGGCGGCGATATCGAGGTCGCCGTCGCCGTCGAAATCGGCTACCGAGCAGCATTCGCTGAACGGCCCGTACCAGAAACTGTGGTTGGCCGGGTCGTGCGGCGGTCCGTCGATCTTCACGGGCACGAAGATCGGCTCGGCAGCGAGCAGCGCGACGGGGGAGATGACGAAGATGGCGCACAAGAGACAGGTTAGGGGTCTCATGGTTTGGGTCCTTTGGTTGCGAAGAGCTTTGAGCAATGAGCTTTGAGCTTTGAGCTTTGAATAACGGGCTTTCTCACTGCTCATAGCTCATTGCTCATTGCTCATAGCCAAATCGGGAAAGTAATTCCTGTACGAGTTCCAAGCCGCAAGCGGCGATGGCCGGGCGGCTCAGATCAGTTTGGTGGTGCCGGGCATCGGCAGCGGATAGTTGCCGGTTTCGTCGGGTAGCGTGGGTGGCTCGGTCTCGAACGACGCGTCGTCCGGCTTCGGGCCGTACTCCAGGTCGGAGTTGTAGGCCTCGTCCCAAGTGGTCGGCTTGCCCGTGTAGCAAGTGATCTGCCCGAGCACGCCGATCATCGTGGCCTTGTTCATGTGGTAGCCGCTGTTGACCGGCTCGCCGCTGACGACCGAATCGATCAGGGCCTTCTGCTCGGCGTCGTAGGGGTTGTTGCCGGGGCCGGGATACTTCCAGTTGGTCTCGCCCTCGATCTTGCACGAGCCCAGGTTGCAGGTGCCCTTGGTACCCATGATAATGTCGCCGGCGTTGTTGTAGCAGCCGGTCGTGGTTCGCGTCAGGGCGTAGAGTCGGGCACCGCTATCGTACTCGAAGACGGCCGTGTCGTGGTCGTACATGTCGCCGTAGGATTCGCCGAACGACCCGCTGCGGCCGGCCAGCCCGAAGGCCCACTTGGGTGTCTCCTCCTGCATGATCCAGGTCATCCGGTCGACGTTGTGCACCAGCGACTGGGGCACGTCGTCGCCGGAAAGCCAGCAGAAATGATACCAATTGCTGAACTGGTATTGCGTCTCGGTCAGTGCCGGGTCGCGGCCGACCAGCCGATAGGGGCCGCGCAGAAACATCGACTGCATGGCTACCACGTCGCCGATGGCTCCGTCGTGGATTCGCTTGACGGTCTCCTGCCAGCCGGCGTGAAATCGGCTCTGCAAACCGGAGACGAGGCTCAGCTTCTTTTCTTTAGCCAACGCGCAGGCGGCCTCCATGCGGCGGACGCCTACCGGGTCGATGGCGTGCGGCTTCTCGACGAAGACGTGCTTGCCCGCCTTGATGCCCGCCTCGGCGTACATCGGGTGGAACTTCGACGCGCAGGCGATCAGCACCACGTCGACGCTGTCGATCACCTTCTGATAGCCGTCGAAATCGGTGAAGCAGTGATCGTCGTCGACCTGGACCTGATCGGGAAACTGCTTCGTCAGGGCTTTTCGGCTGGCCTGCAACCGGCGGTCGAAGATCTCGTACATTGCGACGAGCTTAACTTGCGGCCCGGCCTTCATGCTCTGGGCGGCCGCACCGGCGCATCGCCCGCCGGCGCCGATCATGCCGATCTTAATCACCTCGTCGCCCGCCGCATGGGCACCGCGAGCAATCGAGAGTCCGCCGACCACCGCCGCACCGGTTGCCGTAGCCTTCAAAAAATCACGCCGCGTGGTCGCCGATTTGTCCAAGCTTTCTTTCGTCGTCATTACGTTCTCCCGTATGATTAAGTTGATGTCTATGAAAACCCATTCCACAGCGTGCAAGCACGCCGGCTAAGTACCAATCTCCGCACAATCCCAAATCCCAAATCCCAAATCCCAAATCCCAAATCCCTATTCC
>JABMRB010001255.1 GCA_013202865.1 Candidatus Nealsoniibacteriota bacterium
GCTGGGCGTCGTCGTCTTCTGGTCGGCGGACCTCGTCGTCTTCTGGTCGGCGGACCTCGTCGTCTTCTGGTCGGCGGACCTCGTCGTCTTCTGGTCGGCGGACCTCGTCGTCCAATTCCGCACGATCCGGATCTCGATTAGTGTCGTTCATCATCTCTCTCCTCACTCAAACCGATTGGCTTCGTGTGCCATGGGCAAGCAGCAAGCAACAGTGCCCGTGAGACCGGGCGGGAAGCTGGCCTGCTAATCCCAACTGACGCCTGCTGCTTGCCGAGGGCACATCTAAACGTGTAGCTTGGGCGACGGTAAATCGAGCAATCGCTGCACGTCCGGGTGCTCGCGTAATCGTTTCAACGCCCGATGGACCAGTACGCGGACGTTGCCCTCGCTGTGGCCCGTGACCTCGGCGATTCGCCCGTAGGCGAGGCCCTCCATCCACAGCCCGAGGACCTCGCGGTGTTTCAACGGCAACTCGTCGACCAGGGCATTGAGCCGCCGATAGGTTTCGTTCTGCTCGGCCGTCACGGCCGGGTCGCTCTCGCGGCTTTGGCAGCCCGGGGCTTCCCCCCGCGAGAGGGATTCGATCCGCTGCCGCCCCCGCAGCACGTCGATCGCCCGATTGCGACAGACGGTAAACAGCCACGGCGCCACCCGATCGCCGATTTCCTCCTCCGATTGGCCGCAAAGCCGCAGGAAAACGTGTTGCACGACGTCCCGAGCGGCGTCCAAATCACCCAGCAGCCGGCCGGCAAACCGCGCAAGAGGGACCTCGTACTCATCGAGCACCGAGAGCACCCACCGCCGCCGGTCGCCAATCGTTGTCGCCGTCATCCGATCCCCTGTTGCGAGGCCCATCTACGGGTACTACGTGGGTGAGGCCGATTTGTTACAGGAAAAATGGCCTTGTGCTATCGGGTAGCTGGATTCGAGTCTGGTTCATAATAGGGTAACACTTCTTCATAACAGGGCAACACTTCTTCACCCACCTGTTGCCGCTTGCGGCTTAGCAGTGTCGTGCGAGAAACTGCTAAGGTGGGTCGAGGCACGAGACCCACGCGCGAACGCCACCCCACACGCGGCCGACTTTCCCGTGGGGCGTTTACGCCCCGCGGCGGCGCAGCCGGTAATCGGCCCGGCATTCATGCCGGGTTAGCAGGCAGCACCTCCCCCTTTTCCTACCTGAACACACTCCCAGACCCGTTTACGGGGCTTCCCCCAACAACTCGGGCTTAAGCCCCCGACAGCGAGAACGCCCGTAAACGGGCGTCCACCCCGAGTCTACAAATAAGTCCTCCTAAGCCCGCATTTTGCGGTTGCCCGCAAGGGCCTGAAACGGTGCTCCAGGCACCGCGAGTACTTCCCGGCACAGAGCCGGCACAGCCAACGTCTCCGAGCAACGCCACTGGTCGGCACCTCAGACTCTGCACCTACCAGCACCACCTTGCACTCGGACTGATCACAAGTCCCATCCTGGCAGACCAAGTGCTTGCCCCCATCGATACCCGAATTGGTGCTTTGTGCGACAAAGAGATAAGGCTTTTTGAATCGCGCAGCCGATTCCAAAAGCCTCTTGGACTAAGTGCTTCGCCGCGAGGTGGGGCGAGGGAACGTGGGTTGTGATCGGCAGCTTGGCCGCTTCGCTTATGCGCAGGCCGCAGGCGTACATTGTACACATGCACGCCCGGTAGATGGGATTGCGGATTGCACTGAGGAGTTGGCGGACCTCCTCGTCCGATCGAGCGTCAGGCAAACGCTTCTGGAGCGGCATTCCGATCTTTTTTTTGAGAACAGCGGCCAGTCACGATCGAGCGTGATAAAGAAACAGAATCGAATCCCCGCGCGAGCCGTTTCGAACGTTCCGCGAGCGACCTTCTTCTCTTCACGCAGGTAGACGAAGTAGTCTCGCACCTGTCGTTCCGTCAGTTGATCCGGCGCGATCATGTAATGTTTCGCCAGATTCCGAACTTGGTCGAGATAAGTTCGCCTTGTGCCCGGCACGTAGCTGGCCAGAATCATATCCTCGATCATCCGTTCCCGTAAGCTCGCCATTTCTCGTTCCTTTCGCAGTAGGTAGAGTGAATCCCAGCCTCGCTGGCCGGAAATCCAAACGTACCTCACGGAGAAATGACTCTCACAATCGTTGCAGCCCCACCTTGCGGCGAAGCCGCTTAGTCCAAGCAACACTTTCCTAAACCGTAGGCCGCAGGTTCGATCCCTGCCAGGCGCGCTTGCGGCGGGTGCCTGCGAATCGACGTAAGTGCCCTTGTCTATTGCGCTTACGTCGCGCA
>JABMRB010001256.1 GCA_013202865.1 Candidatus Nealsoniibacteriota bacterium
ACACCTCCGTGGGCTTCCGCCCTCGGCTAGTGGTTGTTGGAACAGACACACGAGTCCGCAAATCCCAAAACTGAAATCCTAAATCTGAAATCCCCATGTCCGCCATTGACCAACTCTTCGACCGACTTCGCCAATCCGGCCGCAAGGCCTTCATGCCGTTTGTGACTGCCGGCGACCCGGACCTGGAGTTCACTGCCGATGTGCTCCGCACGCTGGTCGAGCACGGTAGCGATATGTGCGAACTGGGTATTCCGTACAGCGACCCGATCGCCGACGGGCCGGTGATCCAGGCCTCGTATACGCGGTCACTCGGCAAGCAGATCAAGGTGGATGAGATCTTGCAGGCCATCGGCCGGCTGACGCCCCAGTTGACGGCCCCGATCGTTACGATGGTCAGCTACTCGATCGTCTACCGCCGCGGGCTGGAGGCTTACATTGCCGAGGCGAAGGCGGCCGGGGTGGCCGGGGCCATCGTTCCCGACCTGCCCGTCGAGGAGTCCGGCCCGCTGGCCGAGATCTGCCGACGCGAGGATTTCAGCCTGATCCAACTCATCACCCCGACCACGCCACGCGATCGGGCGCTGCGGATCGCCCAGCAGACGACCGGGTTCATCTACTACGTATCGGTGACCGGCATCACCGGCGAGCGTCAGGAGTTGCCGCCGGAGATCGTCGACAACGTTGCGTGGCTGCGCGAGCAAACGTCGCTGCCGATCTGCATCGGTTTCGGCATCAGCCGTCCGGAGCACGTTCGCATGCTCTCGCCGGTGGCCGACGGCCTGATCGTCGGCTCGGCGATCGTCCGCCACGTGGCCTCCGCGGCCGAGAAACCCCGCCAACAGGTCCTCGCCGAGATCGGCGACTACGTGGAAGAGTTGCTCGCGGCGATGGAGCGGTGAACACGGTAGGACAAAGGACTACAAACATGGCCTCTCAAATCGCGATTCCCAAAGGGCAACTCACCGAGTTCTGCCAACGTTGGCAGATCCGGAAGCTTTCGCTTTTCGGCTCCGTGTTGCGAGAGGATTTTGGACCGCACAGCGACGTGGATATGCTGGTAGAATTCGAACCGGGGACGGTGGTTGGGTACTTCGATTTGGCGAAGATGGAAATGGAGTTATCCGACTTGCTAGGCCGGAAGGCGGACATCCGCACGCCGGCCGAGCTAAGCCCCTATTTCCGCCAGAAGGTTCTCAGTGCCGCGGAGACGCAGTATGTATCCGGATGACACAACGCGGTTGCGTCACATGTTCGACGCGGCCAAGGAAGCGGTTTCCTTTGTCGCGGACAAGCAGCGGGCCGATCTCGATGACGACCGGCAACTCGTACTGGCTCTGACGAAGTGTATCGAGATCATCGGGGAAGCGGCGTCCAGGATTGGCGAGGAAGCGCGAGATCGCTGGCCCGATATTCCTTGGCCCCAGATCACCGGTATGCGCAACCGGCTCATCCATGCGTACTACAGTATCGACTTGGATATTCTTTGGGACACGGTCGTTACCAACCTGCCGCCGCTGATTGTTGCCCTCGCGCGCATATCACACGGCGGCTGAGCAAGCAGGACGGACAGCGTCGCCGACTGCTCTTGTCCAATGTCCCCAATTTGGACTATGCTCTGCTGTTAATAACCGTGCTCGCCTATATTGTCCCAAAACAGAGCAATATGAACCGTCGACGCTCCGGCCACATCGAATTCGGCTCTACGGCAGCCCGCGATCTGCTTGCCGCGGAAGGTCTGACCGACTTGCAGGCCGTCCTGGCGTTTGAAGGCAAACCGTTGCCTTGCCGACACCCCTTCAAGAGCATCTGTACGGCCGAATTGGGTGGCGGCCGGCAGCGTGTCTTCATTAAGAAGCAGTGGCGACGGTCGCGCGTGGTGCCCCGCTGGCCCGACCTGATCCACGGCACGGCCTTTCACACGTGGCCGGTGTGCGAATGGCGGGGGCTTCAGCAGTTTCGTCGCATCGGGCTCGATACGGCCGAGCCGTTGGCCGTCTTCTACAACGCGTGGACTTCGTGCCGTTCGGCCGTCGTCACCGCTGCCGTGCCCGTCGAAAAGAGCCTGCACGAACTGATCGACGATGGCACCGTCGGACGTATGGACTCGGCGGCCCGCACGATGCTGGTCGACGCGATCTGCGTAGTCATCGAGCGAATCCACGACGCCCGGCTGGCATGGCGGAGCATGAAAACGAAGCACTTCTTCCCCCGGCGGCAGGACGACGGAAGCTGGCGGATCTGGCTGATCGACTGCGAAGGCGTCCACGGCCGGGTCACCAATCACTACGTCGGCCGCAACCGGCAGGAGTTTCTCGGCACGCTGCACATCGCCGGTGCCGACGCGGATTTCATTGGCCCGATCGAGCAACGGCTGTTCGCCGACCTCAGCCCAGACACTCCTTGGCCGGACCGTGGGGCGGCTGGCGAACGTAGCGCGGAACCGCATAGCCGGGCAGCCGGGCGCGAAGTTGCTCGATCAGACTGACGCCGACCGGCTCGGGCACCTCGAAATGGGCCGCCCCGGCGACCCGGTCGAGTTGGTGCAGGTAGTACGGTATCACCCGCAGGTCGATCAGCCGCTCGTATAGTTCCGCCAGCACGTCGAGCCGATCGTTGACGCCCCGCAGCAGCACCGACTGGCAGAGCACCGGCACGCCCGCGTCGACCATTCGCCCCAACGCGTTGGCCACCGCCGGATCGATCTCGGCCGGATGATTCACCTGCACCACCACCACGGGCGACAGCCGCGTCGCCCTTAGCCAACCGAGCATCTCGTCGGTCACACGTTGCGGGATCATCACCGGCATCCGCGTATGGAGCCGGAGCCGGCGAAGATGGGTGATCTGCGCGAGTTGGCGGGTGAGTTTGGCGAGGTGGTCATCCGGAAGAGTTAGCGGGTCCCCCCCGCTGAGGATCACCTCGTGGATCGACGGGTCGGCGGCGATCTGGCGGACTGCCGGTTCCCAGTGAGCAAGCCCTGGTGGCGAGGCAGAAAACGGGAAATGGCGGCGGAAGCAGAAGCGGCAGTGGACGCCACACCCGGGTGTTGTTACGATGAGGGATCGGCCATGGTACTTCGACAGCAGACCGGGGGCGACTGCGGCGTCGACCTCCCGCAGTGGATCGGCCCGAAAGCCCGGCACGGTCGCGGTTTCGGCCGCCCGGGGGAGGATTTGTCGCAGCAGGGGGTCCTGCGGATCCCCCGAATGGATCCGCGCGACGTACTCCCGAGAGACCAACAACGGGAATCCGGCAGCGGCTTGCTGGGCCTCGGCTGCCAACGCCGGGTCGAGTTCCAGCAACCGGCACAACTCGACCGGGTCGCGGATCATGCACGCCAGAGCGGCTTGCCAATCGTTGCCGCACGAAAGCGGCTGTTGAGATTCCGCATTGGCCCCGCCGCCGCCGACCACTTCAGAAGTTAAACTTGCCATAAAGGCAAATCGTACCATAACTCGACCCTTCCAGAAAGCGAAACGGGAAACCTGCCGTGCCCAGTTACAACACGAGTGATTTCCGCAAAGGACTCAAAGTCCAATTAGACGGCGATCCGTACCTGATGATCGAGTGCAACTTCGTCAAGCCGGGCAAAGGCCAGGCGATGTACAAGTGCAAGCTGAGGAACCTGATCCGCAACACGGTCCTCGATCGGACCTATAAGAGCGGCGAATCGATCGACGCGGCCGACATTGAGGAGATCGACGCCCAGTATCTCTACCGGCAGGCCAACGACTTCGTCTTCATGGACAACGAGACGTACGACCAGTACGAGGTCCCCTCCGAGAAGGTCGACGACGCCTGGCGATACCTCAAAGAGGGCATGGTTTGCAGTATGTTGCTGTTCGACGGCAACCCGATCGGCATTAGCCCGCCGAACCACGTCGTGCTGAAGGTCGAGTTCTGCGATCCCGGCGCCAAAGGCAACACGGCCACCAACGTCACCAAGCCATGCAAGGTCGAGACAGGCGCCGAGTTCGACTGCCCCGCCTTCGTCGAGATCGGCGACCTGGTCAGAATCGACACGCGTACCGGCGCGTATATCGAGCGGGCGAAGGAGTAGGGATTTCAGATTTCAGATTTGGGATTTGGGATTTGGCCGCTTGCGGTTTCGCAGTCGAGTTGTATCCAACACAACCATGTCCAACGACTTCCGCCCCACGGCGAACTGGCAGAACCTGCGGCTGCGGGCCGATTTGCTGCGGCGGACACGGGAATTCTTTGATTCGCTCGCGTTCCTGGAAGTGGAAACCCCTATCCTTTCGGCCGACACCGTCGTCGATCGGCATCTTGATCCGTTTTGTGTTGACGTTGCCGGCCGGCAGTTGTGGCTGCAAACGTCGCCCGAGTTCGCTATGAAACGCCTCTTGGCTGCCGGCGCCGAAGCGATCTACCAGATCACCCGGGCGTTTCGGCTCGGCGAACAGGGGCCGCTGCACAATCCCGAGTTCACGATGGTCGAATGGTATCGCACGGGCGACTACCCGGACGAAGGCATGGCGCTGACCGGCCGGTTGTGCGACGCCCTGCTCCGCCGCGGCCCGGCCGAGCGGGTTAGCTATGCCGAGGCCTTCGAGCGGCACGTGGGGCTCAACCCCCATACAGCCGAGACCGGTGCCCTGGTGGCGTCCGTGCGGAAGCACGGGATAGCCGCACCGGGGAGCCTTGCGGCCGACGATCGCGACGGGTGGCTGGAGTTGCTGCTGGTCGAACGCGTGCGTCCGCATCTCGGCACCGAGCGGCCGACGATTCTCTGCGACTACCCGGCCGGTCAATCGGCCTTGGCGCAGATTCGCGACGGCGATCCGCCTGTGGCCGAGCGATTCGAGCTCTTCGTCGACGGCATCGAACTGGCCAACGGCTACCACGAGCTGCTCGATGCGGACGAGCTATCCCGGCGCAACCAGCACGTCAATGCGCAACGTCGCCGCGATGGCAAGCCACCGTTGCCCGGCGAAAGCCGCCTGCTCGCCGCGATGCGGGCGGGGCTGCCCGGCTCGGTGGGCGTGGCAATGGGGTTCGACCGCGTCGTCATGCTCGCCGCCGGGGCGAAGTCACTTGCCGAGGTGACGGCGTTTCCATGGGATCGGGCGTAGGGGGCGTCGGGAGCTTTGAGCTTTGAGCTTTGAGCTATGAGCTATGAGCTATGAGCTATGAGCTATGAG
>JABMRB010001257.1 GCA_013202865.1 Candidatus Nealsoniibacteriota bacterium
CCCCACCAGCCGGGTCTGACTTGCAACGCATCCAAGGGTGCGGAAAATGGGCCTAGGGCGTGGCAAACGTCTCCGGCATGGGCTCGGAGGAGTCCGGCGGCAAGGTGGGCCTCGCATGCACCGTCCAAGTGCCATCGCTTTCTGACGAAAAAGAGACGGTAAACGACCGCTCCCCCGTCGAGGTGTCTATCGTCGTGGCACACGTATAGGGGTCCTGCGGCGGAAGGCCGGTCTGAAGCAGGGCCAATCCCCGCGCAATCGCGTGGACGCTGCCCTCAGCGAGCTGCTGTTGGAGCGTCCGGGCCGTCTCAATCCGCACGGCGGCAGCCACGTGCCGGTACGCTACGCCGTAAAATGTTAGCATCAGTGCGATGAACACGAGCACCAACACCATTGCGTAGCCGCGCCTGGGGGGTCGAGTTGTCATGGGCTTTTTGCAATGATTGAATAGGTTCGGGTGATATCCCGGTACGTGAAGGTCAGATCGATTCTGACGCCGTCGGGCAGTTCGGTTAGTTGCATCTGGTCCACGTTGGCTGCCACGGTGAAGGCGGTCCCGGTTTGCAGATTCGAGCGAACGAGTCGGTTGGCTTGCACGTCGTACGTGATCACGGTGTCGGGGGCGTTCCAATCGGGTATCGCGTTGATCGGTTCGCCGTCGAAGCAGAGCCGGAGCTGTGATCCGCCGACGACCGTCCGGCCCACCATGCGGCCGAGTTTCCTCTCTCCGGTGGTCTGGCCCTGAAGGCTTCCGCCAAGATCGCGAGTCAGGCTATCCACGGCCAGATTGGCCTCCTGCACGACGCGGCACCGCACGATCGCATCCGCCGAGGGTCGCCCCATGCCGCTCCAGGCACCCGAGATCAAGAGCACCAGGAAGCTCATCAGCGCACTGACGACCGTGATCTCGATTACCGAGAATCCTTTCGAGCGCGGTAACGTGGAAACGGGTCCGGTCATTGCCCGATCACCTCCACGTTCGCCGTCATTTCTTCGCTGCCGGGGGAGCGATCCACCGACAGGATACGCACTTCATAGGCAGGGTAGATATCGATGAAGCAGATTTTGCTATTCGACGCTCCCGGGGCGCTGTCGACGGTCAACCTGCCGTCGGTGACCGTTACCGTGGCCGTCCCTTCCAGCCACCGGTTACCGTCCGTCGGGACGCCGTCTACGGTCAATACGTTTTCAACGTTTATTTGATAGACGCTGTTGATGTAGTCGGCATCTCCAGCTACCAGGCGCACGTAGTAGGTGCCGCTGGGGACGGTAATTTCCCACGTGAACTCGTTCGCATCCTGCTGGATGTGATTCAGGGTATCGTAACGTTCATCCGGGGAACTTCCGCTATTTCGGTTCTCGGCGTTCGCGGAATTGTCGACGTTCCAGCCGTAGGTCAATCCGTTGCCGCGGTCGCCGAAGAGCGCGCCGGCATCGGGTTCGTAATCGGCTTCGTCGAACGTTCCCGGAGCGGGATCCGCAGGGCGTTGGAAGTTGACGTGGGCCTCAAACGCCGAGCCAGCCGCCTCAATGGTGCCGGGGTCTTCGGTCTCGATCATCGCAGCGGCCCCGAGCTTTCGGGCCCACACGTTGGTCGAGGGCGTCAGGTGGTACGTTGTTTGATGGTTGAACCGGCTCTCGAGCCTCTTAACCTGCCTCGATTGCATGACCACCAGCGGTGCCAGCCCCGCCAGTGCAATACTCAACAACACAAAGGCGACCTGGAGTTCCAGGAAGGAGAAGCCCGGGCGAGAGACACGTGTTCGCCGTCCGTTTTGCATGTTTGCCTACCCCTATTGAAAACCGGGCACAATGTCGGGTTTTCCGGTCGCCTGGACGACGCCGGAGAACGTCCCATCTTCGGTTACCGTGAACTGGCCCCACCAGAGTGCGCTTCCGCTGTGCGTGGCCGTGGCAGTGAAGGTGCCGTCGTCGGCCACGGGGATAGCGTAGACGTATCGCGCCGTACCGGATGTGATCACCGGATCGATCAGGCCCAACGTTTCCAACTCGGACAAATCGCCGGTGTAGGTACGGTATTCCAGCCAATAGAGCCGCTCGGCGCTCCAGATTGCCCGCAGATTGGCGGCGGCGATATCCGCGTGCGATTGTTCGATGCTGCGGTAAAAGGACGGTGCCGACATGGAGACGAGGATACCGATCACGGTGAATACCAGCATGAGTTCCAGCAGGGAGAAGCCGTGCCGGCGAGTTCCCGCAGGGTGGCGCCCGGCGGGAATCGGGGGATGCACGGCCGGCACTTTCCGGACGTCGGCGGGTTTTCGGTGCAACGGGATCATTGGTCAACTCGACTCGAATCGGCTCATTTCACGGCGCCTGCCATGTCGAACATCGGAATGTAGATCGCCAACATCAACGTGGCGATCGTGGCACCCATCACCATGATGATACCGGGCTCTATGAGCTTGGTGGCCTTGGTAATGAAGCCTTGCGTTTTCTCCTTGTAGTAGGGTGCAATTTGCTCCATCATGCCGGCCAACTGCGACGACTGCTCTCCGAGGCGAACCATGTTCGTCATCATGTTGGTAAACAGTCCGGTTTCTTCCAGCGAATCAGCCAACGGCTGCCCGGCGGCCACGCGGCTCTGGGCCCCCAAGATGGCGTCTCGATAGACCGGGTTGGCACGGAACACGGTGCTCAAGGCCGCGAGTGTCTCCAGCATCGGCACGCCGCTCTTGAGCAACAGCGCCAGATTGGAGGCAAAGCGATACATGGACGACTGGACCATCAACTCACCCATCACCGGTGTGGCCAGCATGATCGCACCCACGCGCCGCTGGCCCGCCTCGGTGCGGAAATACCGGCGAAACGCCAAGGTCGCCACGAAGATGCTCGCGAGGATGTAGATTATGTAGCTCACGATGAAGTCGGAGAGGCCCATCACAAACTGCGTAATGCTGGGCAACTCGGCACCCATTTCGTCGAACATTTTGGCGAATTGCGGTATCACCAGCCAGAGCATAGCCACCACCACCAGGACGGCGACGATCAGCAGGACCACCGGATAGATCAGGGCCCCGACAAGCTTGCGTCGCGTCTCGCAGCTTTCGCGTATCTGTTGGTTGAGTTCGGCGAGCACCATCCCCATCTTTCCTGAGATCTCGCCGGTCCCGATCAGCTCGATCCAGTGATCTTCAAAGATGTTGCGATGGTCAGCCAGACTGTCGCGGAACGAGCATCCGCCAGCCAAGCGGCCGGCGACCTCATCAAGGACGCTCTGCAGTTGAGTGCTCTGGCTCTGCCGGGCCGCGATCTGAACGGCCTCCAGCAGCGGTGTACCCGAGGAAACCAGCGTGGAAAGCTGCTGGAAAAACGTTACCTTGTCGTCGACGGTGATCCGCTTGTGCTCCTTGCTGGCGACCCGTGCATGCTCGACAAACCAGTCTTCAACCGCCATGCTGGTCCTCCTCGGAGATCGTGATGCTCAGCGCTTCTTCGAGACTGGTGAGGCCTTGGCGGACCTTATCCAGGGCGTTGGCGGCGAGCGACTGAATCCCTTGGGCAGCGGCCGCCTGATGGAGTTCGGACAGGGGAGCCCGGCTCTGAATCAGTTCGGCGAATGAGGCCGTGACACGGATTACCTCGAAGACCCCGACCCGGCCGCGGTAGCCGATGTCGCGGCACTCCCTGCATCCGGCCGGCCGGTAAATGGCTTCCCCGGCGCGGAGGCCGAAACGCTCGGCGGTTTCCGGATTGCAGTCGTACGGCTGGCGGCAATGAGGGCAGAGCCGGCGGATGAGCCGCTGGGCGACCAGCACGCGTAGCGTCGAGGCTAACAGAAACGGCTCGATGTCCATGTCTTGCAGCCGGTTGATTGCCGCCAAGGCGTCGTTGGTGTGTAGGGTCGAGAGTACGAAGTGGCCGGTCAGGGCAGCGCGGAGACAGATCTGGGCGGTCTCCGCGTCACGCACCTCTCCGACCATGAGGATATCGGGATCCTGCCGCAAGAACGACCGCAACGCGCTGGCGAACGTGAGCCCCACCTGACTTTTCACTTGAATCTGATTGATGCCGTCGAATTTGTATTCAACCGGGTCTTCGACCGTACAGATGTTCTTGTTTGGCCCGTTCAGCATGTTGAGGCAGGCGTAGAGCGTGGTGCTCTTGCCGCTGCCGGTGGGCCCGGTCACGAGCATCAGGCCGTGCGGCATGTGGATCGAGTCGGTCAGATCCTTCGACTGTCGCTCGTCCAGGCCCATGTCGGTAAGCTTTAAGGATATGGCGCTCTTATCGAGGACCCGCATCACCACCTTTTCGCCGTACACGGTGGGAACCGTACTCACGCGAAGGTCGACGCGTTTCTCACCGCTGCGAAGCGAGATCGCGCCGTCTTGCGGCACACGCTTCTCGGCGATGTCCAGCTTAGCCAGGACCTTGAGCCGGGAGATGATCGGGGTATAGAGCGACTGGGGCGGCGGAGTGATCTCGGCAAGGCTGCCGTCGGTGCGGAGCCGGATCCGGGAGCGGTTCTCGAACGGCTCGATGTGAATGTCGCTGGCGCCGGCGCGGAAGGCCTGCTCCAGGACCTGATTGACGAACCGGATGATTCGGCCGTCTCGCCCCGGCGGAGGTGGCTGGTCGAGGTGGACGATATCGGCTGAATCATCTTCTTCTGCGTCCGCCTCATCGCCTTCATCCACTTGCTCGAAATCGGTGGAATTGCCGGTGACTCCGTTGCCGGGCCACGCCGAATCGTCATAGAGGGTTCCGAGGATTCCCTCCACGACCGAGAGCGGAGCAACCAGCACGCGGACGTTCAGACCGGTGATCAACCGCAGCTCATCCACGATGTGCAACTCATTGGGCGTGAAGAACGCCACGTCCAACGTCTCGCCGTCGGTGGCCACCGGTGCCAGCAAGTGATCTCGGCAAAGTTTCTCGGTGAGTTTCTCGGCCAACTCCGAACTCACGTGGATCCCTTCCTCCTGCGGATCGAATAACGGAATCAGGTAGTAATCCGAATAGGCCGCCGCGATGTTTCGTTCGCTGGCAAAACCCTTGCGAATGAGAATCTCTTCCAGGGTAAGTTTCTCTTTCGACCGGGCCTCTCGCAACGTCTCCAGGTTCTCTTCGCTCAAGCGGCCCTTCTCCAACAGGAGCCGGACGATCAACGGTTGTGTGCTCTGGAGCGTGGCGGTACTAGTCATGGCTTGTTTCAGTTGTCGGTTTGTGATTTTCAGTTGTCAGTTACGGATAACTGAAAACTCTGCGGATTCGGATAGCCAAGTTCCACGGTTCGGCCGGCGTATTCAATCACAACCTCGTATGCGGACACCCGGGCGACCGTGCAAGGCCCTTTCGTCAACCCCGAGATCGGCAACGGCTGCCCTTGCTCATAGAGGCAGCCGTTGATGATGGCGGTCCGCTGGTCGCCTTGAACGCACGTGGCGCTGAGCACCAGTTGATCGACGATTTTCGCGCACTCCTGTTCCGTGGTGGGAGCTGCTTGTCCAAGAGTCTCTACGGCAGGTACGGCGAGTGCGGCGTTTGGCCTTGCCGCAGCAACGACCTTCTCGGGGCTCGACCGGCCGAGCAAGGTGAGCATATCGTTTTTCCACGATTCGGCGTTCACCAGGCACGTCGCCAGCGATTTCACCAACGGCATCTCCCCTGCAATCTGAGGCTGGAACGGGTTGCGGCGGCCCGGGTTGCTCGAAGACATCGACGGGATGTCGGACGAGAGGAGCGCGGCGTCGATTTGCGGTAACGTGGTCGACGGCGTCGACTCCATGCCGAGCCCCCCTTCATACCCGGTAAGGGAGGCATCCAAGTAGGGCCAACAACACCAGACCATCACGGCGGTGACGATCGCAACCGGTGCCATTCTTCGGATCATTGTGGGCATCTTAACCTTTCATTCCCAGTACGGTCAGTTGCATCGCCAGGCGGCCCTCTTGACAGCGTGCCGATGACACGTCGACCGACTCCACGCGGAACAGTCGCTCATTCGACTCCAGCCAGTGCAAGAACGAGTCCAGGTCCGCGTGCCTTCCCTCCAGCTTGACGTGGAGGACCACCATCTCGTACGGGCCTACGCGACGCGACGGATCGGTATCGAGATGGATCAACTTCAAGGGAAACCGGCGCGTGCCGCAGAGCACGTAGTTGATCCACTCGTTGGTGTCCGTCCCCTGCGGCAGCCGGTTCTGGAACTTCTCGACTTGTGCCCGCAAACACTCCACGTCGTTGGCTAGTTCCTGACGCCTCTGTTCCTTGCTCAGTTTGAGGGTCGTTTCTTCGATGCCGCCGGCCAACGGCATGTAGATCCCCGCGTAGCCGATCACCAGTGCGATTCCCGTCAGCAACACCCGAAGCCGGAACGGGTCGTGCATTTGATCGAACAGTTTCCGGAAATCATCTTTGAGGCTCTTGGTTGCCATGATTCTCTTCGCGGTTACTTTCAGAGTGACTGGGGCGAGTGCTGCTGCTACGGCGGTGCGGCACCCTTGCCCTGCTTGGGTGTGCAGACCACCGTGAAGAAAGCGACGGAGTTCTCGTCACCCACGCAGGGAGGTTGTTTCAGGTCGGTCAACTCGACGATGGGGAAGTCCTCTTTCAACTTCGGGTGCTCGCGAAGGGTATCCAGGAAGCGGTCGATTTCTTTTGGGATCGAGCCGTCCGGGGAGACCGACACTGCCCCGCGCAAGACCAGCGACTTCTTGGGCTTCGCCTTACCCCGTTTCGTTGCCGCGGTGCCCATTTCCGAGGCGCCCTCGAACGACGTGAGAAATACGTTGGTCGGCAGGCACGACGCCAACTCGCGCCCGTAGGAAGTCCAGGTGATCCGGTTCTTCAGAAACTTATTCACCGCCGCGGCTTTCGCGGTCAGCTCTCTTTTCTCGTTCTCGATCTGCGACTCCTCGGTCAGCGCCAGCCAGGGGTATTGGGCCGTATCGGCCGCCACCGAAGCGTAGGAGCCTTCGAGGCTGTAGCAGCGATCGGCAAGGAACAACGCCGCGGCTAGCAACAGCGCCGTCTGCAAGACCGCCTCGCGCAACGGCAGCAGTTCCCACAACGACGACTGCGGTCTGAGCGTTTGCGCCAAGTCGAAGGACCGTGCGTCCTCGTTCAAACCTGCCAGTGCCAGGCCAAACGCCACCTGGGGGCCCTCGAGCGACGGCCCGTCAAGCCACTGCACGGGCGCCTCCAACTCCGCCTGCACCCAATCCGTGTCCATCAGGCGGGCCAGATCGGCCCGTCCATGCACGATCACGGCGTCCAAAGCCGACTCGATTCCGCAGTCCTTTCTGACCGTCACCAACGTCCGGCTCACCGAGAGCATTGCAGAGGCTTCGTCACTAGGGTCCAGGGTGAAGGATCGCCACACGACGGGCATGTCGTTGACGGCGAGAACAGCCAGTCCCTGCGCGTCATGCAGAAACAGCCGTACCACGACCTTGTCGCCGCGGGCGGCGCTGCGACGTTTCACCGCGGATCGCAACAAGGCACAGGGCGCCGGCTCCGCCAGGCAAGGACGGATGTTGCACTGCTCCAAAGAATCGAGCAGCCCGGTGACGTACTGCTTGTCGCAGGAGACAATGCTGGCCACCAAGCGCTTGTCCAGCCGGGTCTTGACCACGTCCACGACCATGTCGTTGACCGATAGTCTCGACGATCGCAACGACTCGCGAAGCAGGACGTGGGGGGAGGGATCGCTGCTGGCGTTCTGAATCGGTCGCGTCGAGAAATAGGTCCGTCCGCCGGGTAAACCGACGGCCACGGGCATTCGCCCCACGCCGCGTCGACCGAACAAGCGGCGTACCAGCCGCTGAGTCGTCGCCGTCAATTCGTCGGGCCCACCTCGCTCGCTGTCACGCGCAACTTCCACCGGGCCGAACGGCGTGCCGACGATCTGGCTGAGATAGACCACGTCGTCATCGACGTAAAGCCCGATTGCTTTGGGTAACCCGACATTGGCCAGCAAGGATTTCATCTGATTGCGATCAACCGGTAAATTCGATCAACTGGGTAGCCCGACGGATCGTCTCCTGCCGTTTGTCGGGTTCGACGTTTTGGAAAATCCTCCTTGTACCGATGCAAAAGCGGGGCGGCCCTGGAAGAGCCGCCCCGTCCAGGGCACGGATCGAAGCCCGCTGCAAGCTGGGGCAGCATGTTGGCCCGGCCTTCGCCAACGCGTCACCCCCACGTTTACGCAAGCCTACGGTACTGGTGGTGGCGCCGGAGCCCCACCGCTGCCCAACGGGTTGATGTCCGGCAACGCCTGGATCGTACTGGCAACCGAGTCATACCCCTCCTGGGTGAAGACCACGGTGTACGCACCGTAGCCGGACGAAGCGCCCTGACGGGCCAAAGACAACGTCCAGGAGTCTTCCAGCGACCCCGAACCGCCAGCAGCAACCGTACCGACCGTGAAGTACTTGGGAGGAGATTGCTCCATGTCCAAGTCGGTCAGCACGGCCGCGTAAGTCCCTTCGCGGGCCTGATAGCGTTCCTGGGCCGCCCGGACGGCCGCCGAATACTTGAAGGCCTCTGAGGCCTTGGACCGCTCGACGCTCTTGAGCATCCGCGGGATCCCGAAGGACGCCAGCACGCCGATGATGATTACCACCACCGACAGTTCCACGAGCGAAAAACCTTTTCGGCGTCGTGTCATGCAACGTAGTCGTTCAATGTCCATCATTCACGCTCCCATGGTAGAGCAATCCGTTGCATGTCCAAAATGCCCCGTGCAAAAATCAATCGGAGACGCCAGGCAGGACGACCCGCGGGGCTAGCTGCCCAGCGGGTTGATGTCCGGTAACGCCTGAACCGTACTCGTAACCGAGTCATACCCCTCCTGCGTAAAGACCACGGTGTACGCACCGTAGCCGGACGAAGCGCCTTGACGACTCAAAGCCAGTGTCCAGGAGTCTTCCAACGACCCCGAGGCGCCGGCAGCGACCGTACCGACCACGAAGTACTTCGGCGGAGATTGCTCCATGTCCAAGTCGGTCAGCACGGCCGCGTAAGTCCCTTCGCGGGCCTGATAGCGTTCCTGGGCCGC
>JABMRB010001258.1 GCA_013202865.1 Candidatus Nealsoniibacteriota bacterium
CCTCCCCAGGCACGCCAACGATCATCGGTTCCCTCCTTGCCGCTTGCGGCTTAGCAAAAGGACACATCAGGAGGTGTTATAGCGACGCTCGTGCGAAGCCGCAAGCGGCTAATACTCCAACTTCCCGTCGACTTCGTTGCGGTCGTCGCTGCTCTCGCGCTTGCGGAGATAGAGCTTGATCGGCACTTCGCCGAACTCCAGCCGGTCGCGAAACACGCCCAGCAGGTAGCGCCGATACTGCTTCGACAGCGCCCGGGGGTTGTTGCAGAACATCACGATCGTAGGTGGTTGCCCGGCGACCTGCGTGGCGTAATAGACCTTTGGGCGACGGTTGCGGAACAGCGGCGGCGGGTTGTGTTCGATGGCCGCGCGAACCAGCTTGTTCAGTTTCGCAGTTCTGATCCGGCTCCGCGATTGCTTGAACAACATCTGCCCATGGTTCAACAGCGCCTTGACGTTCTTGCCGGTCTGGCCGGTGACAAACGCGATCGGCACGTGCCACATCGTGCGAAACGTGTCGCGAAGGTACGTTACCCATCTCTCCGTGGGCATGGCGTCGACCATCAGGTCCCACTTGTTGACCACGAAAATGCAGGGCTTGTACTCTTCGGCGATGTACGCACACAATTGCTTGTCGACCTTGCTGAGCCGCTGACCCGCGTCGAAGAAGAGCAGCACGACGTCGGCCCGGCGAATGCTCCGCTGGGCGCGGTGCGTGCTGTAGAAATCGACGTCCGTCGAGACACTCTTCGCACGGCGGAACCCGGGGGTGTCGATCGCGATGAACGTATGGCCGTCGAGCTCGAAGTGGACGTCGACGCTGTCGCGGGTCGTGCCCGGCACTTCACTTACGATCATCCGCTCGGCCTCGACCAGCGTGTTCACCAGCGTGCTCTTACCCGTGTTGCGACGCCCCACGATCGCCACCTTCATCACGGGCTCTTCGCCCGGCTCCCCGTCTTGCGACGCGTCGGGCAGCCGCTCGGTGATCGCCTCGAGCAAGTCCGGCTTGCCCAGGTTCTGCTTCGTGCTCACCCGCAACACCTTGCGCCCGAGCCGGTAGAACTCATCGGCCTGCGGATCGAGACCCTCGTGGTCGGTCTTGTTGGCCACCACCACCACCGGCTTGGTCAGGTAGCGCAGCCGCTTGGCAACGTCCTCGTCCAGCGGCAGCAGACCCTCGCGGGTGTCGACAACGAACAGGATCACGTCGGCCGAGTCGATCGCCGTCTGGATCTGCTCCTCGATGTGCTCGGTCAGGTCGTCGGTATCTTTGATCCCCATACCGCCCGTGTCGACCAGTTCGACGAACCGCTCGTCGATATCGATCAGGTGCGTGAGCCGATCGCGCGTTACGCCGGCGGTGGCGTCGACGATCGCCAATCGCAGGCCAACCAGCCAGTTAAACACGCTCGACTTGCCGACGTTAGGCCGGCCAACAATCACAACCTGCGGGACTCCCATGAAACCTCTCGTATATACAAACGTCGGGGGGGGTAAGCCCTCTATCATACTTCCGATTGTCCCCCACCTGCAAGCGGCCCCCCCGGTTCCAAGGTTCGCAGGAAGCGCTATACTGGCTCTTACGATAACATCCCCCGGAAAACACGACCTCAATACGCCCCGATGACCCACCAAACCCCCTCCTCTGCCGGCCGGGAATCCCGCGCCATGGCCCAGAAGCTGGAAAGCCTGCAACGCGCCGGCGTTACCCATCTGGGTCGCCCGCCGCTAGAATTGCCCGCCGAGCCTACGGAGCAACCGCCCGCCATGAAGAAGAGCAAACCGACCGCACCCCCCGACGATCCTCAGGCCGCCTTGGCCGCCGTGGCCCGTGACGTGGCCGCCTGCACTCGATGCGCCGAACTGGCAAGCACCCGAACCCAAACCGTCTTCGGCGTCGGCAACCCGCAAGCCCGGCTGGTCTTCTGCGGCGAGGCACCCGGGGCCGACGAAGACCGACAAGGCGAACCGTTCGTCGGCCGGGCCGGCAAGCTCTTGACCGACATCATCGAAAAAGGGATGAAGCTCAAACGTAGCGACGTCTACATCCTCAACATCCTCCGCTGCCGCCCGCCGGGCAACCGCAACCCGCTGCCAACAGAGGCCGCCGCCTGTCGCGAGTTCCTCGAACGCCAACTCGCCATCATCCAACCGGAATTCATCTGTTGCCTCGGCGCGGTCGCCGCTCAGAACCTCCTGCAAACCGACGAGACGATCGGCCGCCTGCGCGGACGCTTCCACGACCTCGACGGCATCAAGGTAATCTGCACCTATCACCCGGC
>JABMRB010001259.1 GCA_013202865.1 Candidatus Nealsoniibacteriota bacterium
CCCCACCAGCCGGGTCTGACTTGCAACGCATCCAAGGGTGCGGAAAATGGGCCTAGGAAGTGTGGCGAGTCGCGGTAGCCAAGGTCGTCCAGTAGGTCTTTGATCTGCATCGCAGGCACTTCATCAAAGCGGCGAGTGTGTCCGTACGCGCTCCGCCAAAACAGTCGCAGAAGAGGCAACTCAGTCGACTACCGTTAGGCTGTTCGTGTGATTCTAGCACGCTGGGTCGCGGTCGGCAACGCCTATTGAGGAGCGGAATCTCCGCCGTTGTACTCCGCAAACGCCTCCGGGAAAAACTGCAACAAGTCGGCGGCGATCATGGGGACTTCGCCTAGCTCGGCGGCGGCGTGGTCGCCGGCGAGGCCGTGGAGATGGGCGGCTACTTGGGCCGACTCGAAGGGGGCGAGTCCTTGGCAGACCATCGCCGCGATCAGGCCGGTTAGCACGTCGCCGGAGCCGCCCGTGGCCATGCCGGGGTTGCCGGTAGTGTTCGTTGCGCGGCGCGTGCCGTCGGTGATTAGCGTGTGACGGCCTTTGAGTACGACGACGATCCCGCCTCGCCCGGCCATCTCGACGGCGGCCGAGCGGCGGGCGTCGTCGTCGAGCTTCTCGGCGGTGAACTTCTCGGCGGTGAGTCGGGTGAACTCGCCGGGATGCGGTGTGAGGATCCGCGGTCCGCCGGGCCGGGCGAGCAGGTCGGGCTGCGTGGCCAGGGCGTTTAGGGCGTCGGCGTCAAAGACCATCGGCTTGTCGAGCTTGCAGTAGAGTAGGCCGACGAGCTTGTCGAGCTGCCGCGAACGTCCCATGCCGGGGCCGACGGCAACGACCGAGGCCGGCTCGGCCGCGGCGAGGATCTGGTCGTACGCCTGCACAGAGATTCGCCCGGCGTCATCGTCGGCCAGCGGGACGGTCATGTACGACGGCTCGAAGCCCGCGACGGTTTCCAGCACGCGATCGGGCACCGCCAATCGCACCAGACCGGCCCCACCGCGCAGTGCAGCCATACCGGCCAGTCCCACGGCGCCGGCCATGCCGCGAGAACCGCCGACGAGCAGAGCCGTGCCGAAGTCGTTCTTGTGGGCGTCGACGGGACGCTTGGGGAGCAGCGGCAGCGGGGAGTTGGTTGGGGTGGCCATGGGGAAGGAAGATTGCAAATTGGTAATTGTAAATTGTAAATTGCAAATTGAAGATTGTGGGTTGTACGTTGGTTGAGGTGGCTACTTCTTTGGTTTCTGTTTGCTCTTTGCCGTTACGACGGATTGACCGATGATGTTGCATAGCTGGGTGCATTCGTCTAGGAGGTCGTTCATTTTATGTTCTGGGAGTAGCTTGGTCTTGACGATTAGTCGGATCCAGAAGCGGGACTCACGAAGTTCCTTCAATGACACGCTGAGCTTGTGGATGAAGTCTGCTCGGCTTTCCGCGGCGCGGCCTTCTTCATAGTTTGGCGCCGGGGAAGTTCCGGATCGCACCAACTGTCCGGCGATGTGTCGTCCCATGCGGGTGTCCGGCAGCGCATCGACGACGTTGCCAATCCGTGCGGCAAATTCCAGCAGCCGTTCGGACAACTCATCCGGTTTCATCCGGTCCCCCCCTGCTTTCTTCAATTTGCAATTTACAATTTGCAATTACCAATTTGCAATTCTTATCCTCCCCCGCGTGCCCGCGCCGAGTTCCTCGCAATCAGTCCCGCCACGTATCCGCCTTTGAACCCGGCGTCGATATTAACCACGGTAACGTTCGACGCACAACTATTAAGCATCCCCAGCAGTGCCGCCACGCCGCCGAAGCTGGCGCCGTAGCCGATGCTGGTCGGCACGGCGATGACCGGACAGGCGACGTGGCCGCCGACGACGCTCGGCAAGGCGCCTTCCATGCCGGCAACGACGACCACCGCGTCGGCGTCCCGCAGCGGGCCCATGTTGGCTGCCAGACGGTGCGGGCCGGCCACGCCCACGTCCTGGATCAGGACCACCTCGGCGCCGGTCCAGAGCGCCGTCTCCCGGGCTTCCTCGGCTACCGGCAGGTCGCTTGTGCCGGCGGTGACTACGGTGACCTTGCCCCGAGCGGGTGGTTCGCAGGCCGACTCGGCGTGGTCGGCCTTGGGGATGCGGAACGTGCGGGCGACGGGGTTGTAGCGGGCGTTGGGAAACGTCGCTTGCAGTTCGGTGGCCTGCTCGGCCGACATCCGCGTGGCCAGCACGTCGACGCCGTGCTCAAGCAAGGCATGGAAGATCTTCTCCATTGCCTCGACGGTCTTGCCCTGGGCGAAGACCAC
>JABMRB010001260.1 GCA_013202865.1 Candidatus Nealsoniibacteriota bacterium
GGGATTTCGACTTTCCGACGGGCTCGGAGGCCCATCGTACACATTGATTCACAACCTCTCACGGGTCGCCCAGTCGCTTCTTCCGGTAAAGACTGGCGACTCGGTTCGATGCTGTCGTAAAAACGCCTGGGTGACAACGTTTCGTCGCGCGGCTCAAATTGCGCCTTGCTCGTTGATCGCGCTGTACACGTCGTTCGCCAGCATGCGTAGCAGGGCTTCGGCCGAGTCGATCTCGCCGTCGCCGTCCTGATCGTAAATGTGTGCAAAGCCGCTGAGCTCGTTGGACAGGTGGTCGGTCAGGGCATTGGTCGCCATCAGCAGTTGTATGATGGTCAAGTCGATGCCGTCGTCCACGTCGAACGCCGCGCCGTTGTCGGCCACATTGACGATCTTGGTGCCGATGCCGGTATCGGTCACGTTGAAGCCGAAGTCGGCGGCAACGTTGCCCGCCAGATCGGAACTGGTGAAGTACGAGGCCAGCACGACCGCCATGAACTGGGCGTCCACCTTGGCCGGGCCAATCGGCTTCGTGCTCTTTTGCCGGAACAGTTGATCCTTGAAGAAGGCCGCCACTTCGGCGCCGTCGTTCGAGCCGCTGTTGTCAGTGAACGTATCGCCGAAGACGTTAGCGAAGTTGTCGGTCAACCAAGCAGCCACTTCGGGCCCACCCGAGGCGATCAGGTTCTGGCCGTGCTTGTTCTGCCAAAACCCGATCGTGGCCGTATCGCCGCTGGTCACGTCCTGGCCGAGTTCGGCGAACATGTAATCGGCCGCATCGATCCGGTCCAAGGTCAACTGCATCGTGTCGTTGGCCGGAATCGTACCGCCCAGGTTCCCGACGATCTCCGCCCCGTCATCCACGCCGGTCGGCTGGATCTCATAGAGTTGGTACGTGCAAGGGTCCAAGTCGTCGAACAGATAGAACCCACCATCGCTGGTCGTCCGGGTGACGGGATCGCCCAGTTCGTCGAGGATCGGATTGTCATCCTTGTCGAGCAACTCAACGACCACTCCGTCGATTCCCGGTTCATTGGCGTCATACAACCTGTTCTCGTTCACGTCCACGAACACCGCACCGGTAATGCTGGCTTGGTTCAACAGGTTGATCGTCACCGTGGCTGTCCCGATGCCGTCCGGGTCTCCGTCAACTACTTGCACTTCGAGAGTGAAGGAAGGAGTGGTCTCGTAATCGAGTTGGAGCGCGTCGACCACCGTGATCTCACCCGTGCTGGTGTCGATGGCGAAAGCCGTCGCGCCGGTGCCGCCGATGATGCAGTAGGTCAGCGTGTCTTCGCCCGGATCGGTTCCCGTGACCGTGCCGACCAACGTGCCGTTGGGCGTGTTTTCCGGGATCGCGAACGTGGCGTCGTCGAGTCTTGGGGCGACGTTGTTGACGGTCAACGCGAACGTAGTCGGTGTCGGCGGGCCATTGCCGTCAGAAGCAATGATCTCCACCATCTGGCTTTCGTCCGGGCCATCCGTACTGTCAAATGACCAACTCCACGTGCCGCTTTGTGTACCGACCTGTGTGATCGTGCCGATCGACGCAGTAATCGTCACACTGTCGCCTTGATCCACGTCGCTGAACGTGCCGCTGTTGGCTGCCGACTGGCCTTCGTTGGTAGCCACCGCCGCATAATCCGCGTCAATCACCGGGGCGTCGTTGACCGGTTCGACCGTGATCGAGACGGTTGCCTCGTTCGAGGGCTCGATCCCGTCATGGGCTTTGTAAGTGAAACTGTCGGGGCCGTTGTAGTTCGGATCGGGTGTGTACTCGAATGAGCCGTCCTCGTACAAATCGAGAACCCCATGGCTAGGTCCGCTGACCCATTCTGCCGTCAAATCGTCGCCGTTGGCGTCCGTGTCGTTGGCCAGCACACCAGGGGCGTTCACCGTCAGGGGTGTGTCTTCGTCGGTAGTGTACGGCTCGCCATCATCATTCGCCGCTGGCGGGTAGTTGATCCAGTTGCCGAAGTTGAGTTCCGAGATGTCGTCCGTGCCGACGATCACCATGTGGGCGCCATCTCCGTCAGGATACGTCTGCGTCCAGCCGTCGTGCAACACTTCGCTGACTCGATATTTCCCAGGCGTGACGTCGCCAAACTCGTAACTGCCCTCTGCAAGCGTTGTTTGGGCGGCAGCCAAGTTGGTGGTGCTGAACAAATAGGCGATGCCCGGACCAACGTTCGCTTGCCGTGCTGTGATCAACACATCATTCCCCACGCCCGCGAGCGAACAGCCGAATCTATCATTGCTTGCGGGGGTAGGATTGGAAACAGTAAGCAGTCTTTCGTAGGTTGAGCCGTCATACAGGTAGGCAATTCCAGCGTCTCCTCCGCCAGTATCGTCGTTCGGCGCGCCGATGAGGATGTTATTGCCCGCAGCCAAAACAGCATAGCCAAATCCATCACCGGGAGCGGACCCATCTATGGTGTGCAGTACATTGCCCGAGGCATCAAAGACATAGACGCTCCCCGGATCTGCTGAATGCCAATCTGGGCCACGGTGACACCCGGCTACAAACTTGTCACCCAACCAGGCGATGCCGTAGCCAAAGAAATCGTAGGCGTGTGGGTCGGGATTCGGAATCTTGCGCCATTTCTGTTGCGGATCAGCGACCGCATCATCATACAACCAGACGGCTCCACCACCATGGGCGTCGGTCGAATCCCATCGTGCGCTAACGACCATCTTGTCGTCGTGGACCGCCAGAGATAAGCCGAACTCGGAGCCGGCAGGTAACGACGGCACTTCAAAGTCTAGTAGTTCGAGAGTGATGCCGTCGAACATGTAGACGGTTCCGGTATTACCGTTGTCATATCCAGCGCCAACCACGATATTCCTCCCCATCCAGCCAACGGAGCTGCCGAAGTTGTCGTTTGCGCATGGGGTAGGATTAGGAATTCTTCGCCAAATCGAGCCATCGAACAGCCAGACGGACCCGGAGTCCCACGCTTCCCTGTCGTCATAAGCTCCAACGAGCACCTTGGCCCCGCTGGTTGCAATCGAGTACCCGAAATGGTCACCCGGCCGGAGTTCCGGTAACGGGAAAGGCAGTTGCTCACCGCTCGTGCTGAACATATAGACAGCGCCAGCGTCAGCGCCGCCGATCGAGTCATCATTGGGGGCGCTGATCAGGATATCATCGCCATATTGTGCCAACCTGACGCCGAAGAAATCGTTGGTCGCCGGCTCAGGATTATCGAAAGTAGTGAGCAGTTCGCTAGCGAACTGCTCAAGCTGAATAGTCCACCCCTCCAGCCCCGGTTCACCCGCGTCGCGGGCGCCGTTGTTGTTGAGATCCTCGAACTTCGTGCCACTCAGGGTAACCGGTGCCGCATCGCCCAGGCCGCTGATCTTGGCCACGAAGGCGTCCCCGCCGCCATAGTACTCGTTGTTCACTGCCTCCAAGTGCTCCGAATCGGTATATCCCGTTATCAGGACGTTGCCGGATTGATCCACAGCGATACCATACCCATCGTCCCTTCTGCTCCCGCCGAAAAGCACGGCCTGATCCATTGAACCGTCAGCGAGAATCTTTGCAGCATACGTGCCCATACCGGAGTCAGGATGGACGACCCCCTCGAAGTCATACGACGAAGTAATCCCGGTCACCAGGGCATTTCCGTAAGCGTCCAGCGCGATCCCGTGCCCCTCGTCATGGTACCTTCCGCCAACAAACGTCGCCCATGTCTGCACACCGTTGGCGGAGACCTTGGCGACAAAAGCGTCGAGAGTACCGTGAACAGAATGATGGGCGTTGGATGCTCCTTCAAAGTCGGCAGAACGCGTATTTCCCACAATAAGTGCGTCTCCGTATGAGTCCACAGCGATGCCATACGCTGAATCATTGTCGGTCCCACCGAGATAGGTTGCCCAGATTTGCGAGCCGTCGGCAGCAGATATCCTGGCAACGAAGGCGTCCAAAACACCCCCTTTATAGACATTGATGGCTCCCTCAAGGCCTTGGCAGGCCAATCCGGCCACGAGCACGTCGGTCTCACCACGTATCGCGACATCGTATACCGAATCTTCGCCGGGGCCACCCAAGTATCTTGCCCATTCAACAGTGCCCTGTGCGGTCAGCTTGGCCAGGAATCCATCGTTCGCACCAAAGGGCTCATTGATCTTGCGGTCAAAGTTGGACGACCGAGTCGTACCGCCAACCAAAACATTGCCTTCGCTGTCTGTCGCGACGCCCGATGCAACGTCCTCGTGTGTTCCACCCACGTAAGCTGTCCATAACAAGTGGCCGTTGTCCGTCAGCTTGCCCGCAAAGGCGTCCCCCCAATAACCGTTCCGTTCGTTGGTCGCTGCAGGCAGATTGTCCGACCAAGTCCTCCCGGATACTACGACGTTGCCAGTCCCGTCCAATGTGATCCCATTCGCCTGATCGTAACTACTCCCGCCGAGGTACGTAGACCATTCCAGATTGCCGTTGGGAGCCAGCTTGGCGACAAAGGCGTCTCCTCCACCGCCAGATGGAGAATTGATGGCACCGCTAAGATCCGCTGATCGAACTTTTCCGGCGATAAATGCGTTGCCAGACAAGTCTACTGTGATGTCGTGACCTCGGTCATCGCCGCCACCACCGATGTAAGTTGACCAATCCACTTCGGGATCGATGATTAGCTCAGCGCTCGAATCGTAATCTCCCGTGATCGTAAAAGAATACGTATCGGGGTCAATCACATTGAAGGCCCCAGCCACCTCAACTTGCTCTCCGTCGATCTCCTGGTAGATTTTCGGGGCATCGTCGACCAGTTCACCCAGAGAGGTCTGCACGTGTAATACCCCATTGGCGTCCAGTTGGAGGCCGGTGGTTCCGTGGTAGGTAATTTCAATTTGGGTGTAATCGCTACCTGGCGCAACGTGGAACTCGTATTTGAGACTGTCCGGCTTCCCCCAGGTGAGCAGATCGATGCCGTCGTAAAGCCCCGAGTAGCCTACGGTCTCGTACGATGGGACGCCGACACGCCAGTTCGCTTCGTCCCCGATAAAGAAGTTGTGAACCGCCTCGGCTTGATCCATGCCAACCGGCTCGACGATGTTGGCTCCGTCGAAACTCACGGACAATTCCACGTACTGCGTAATAACCTCCGCCGGTTCAGCTAGCGGATCCATGGGATCGTATAGATCGACCGTTTCGTCTGTTTCCTCGGCCGGCCCGTACTTAAAGAGTTGGAACACTGGCCCGCCGGTCGTGTGAAGCACATTCGCCCCAGAGCCATGTAAGGCATAGCGAATTGAGGCGTCGGCCCACTGTCCTTGGTTTTCAACAAACAAGGGCGGTGAGGCATCGAACAGTTCGACAGCCGGTTGAGAGAGCGAAAGTAACCTGCGGTCTTCCAGCAGCTCCATGCCGAGTTGGCGCAAGCCCGGGGTTGATCGGTGCCGGCTCTGCTTCGACTTTGACTGCAACCAACGACGGTTCCGACGGGTAGATCGAGTCCTCATAGCGAAGTTCTCCTGATAGTGCGAAGCGTGTAACCACTTGACGGGGGAGAAGATGTGGCCGTAACTTACCCCCCCCGCAAGAAATGTCAATGGTTTGGGTGTGGAAATATGAGGAAAATATTTCGGACCTGAAATACCCGTTGCGGTTTTCACCGGGTGAGCCGGGCCGAACCCCTCTGCAGAAACGGGATCCGGGGACTTATCGAGGGAATCGCCTCGCCACGGACGGTTGTCGGCGAACTCCGGCCGGGCGGAGCCATCGCGGAATCTCGAAATGCTGGGCAACGGTGACCGCCGATTGACCTGCCCACTCCACAATCAGCCCTGTGGCCACTTTTCTCGCCTTGAATGGCCCGGCGGAATACGATACAGTTGTATATGCCTGTCTCCGGGCTCCGATCTTTGACAATTCATGGATGCGACGCCGAATTGTTGCACATTACACGGCAAAACTGTTCGATGTTTATGGTCCCCTGCAAAAGCACGGGGTCCTAGCGGCCGATCTGGTCGAGTGCCCGTTGTGCCAGTCGAGCCAGCCGAACGTCGCGACTGGCAGAGGCATGTTTCAGTACGTCGACGGCCGGGTCAGGCTCGGTCAGTGCGGCCATCGCCTGGGAGAGATTGGTATCCATGGCACGTAGAATCCGGGCACGTCGTGAGTCACGTTGTTTCACTCAGCGTGGAATTATACGCGGAAGAGAGAGATCGCTCGATAGCGATTTACCCGCGATACCCGCTACGTTGCGGCCGGCTGTGCCTGTTGCTTCAGCACGGCGCGGACCGACAGCAGGGCATCTTGGGCCTTCAGACACGCTTGGCGGAAGACTTCCGGACGCGAGACACCCGAGAAGCGGAACTCTTCGTGCCCGTCGCGGCGGAAGATCAACTCGCCGGCGTAGAGCCACTGCTGACCGGCAAGCACCTCCACGTCGATCGCGTCGAACCCGTCCAGATCGATCGACTTCTCGTCGATCTCGGAGTAGCCCTTGCGGATGATCAACCGGCGCGTCGTGATCGAGTAGCGGCGGCATACAAACGGGAGCAACTGCCACGCGAAGACCGACAGGCTGATCGGGATCGAGGCCAGGGCAAGCAGCTTGCCCAGCGTGAAGAACTCTCCCACGCCGATCGGAACGGCCGATAGTTGGCCCACCAGTCGGCCCGCTGCGGTGGCACCGATCGTGGGCCAAACGGTCATCACGGGCGCATCGTCAAATTCGGGTATCGTCGCGTCGGTCGTTTCTGCCATGATCGTTCCTGAATGTTCGTAGGTCAGGGCTCGCCCTGACAAGCCAAGGGTCGGTGTTGTGTCCTGAATTCCTTCACACGGGCAAGCCGGTGTCGGGTGTGCCTCGTTCGGCCAAGGCCCGGTCGATGCGTGCCAGTTGTTCTTCGCTGAGGCGCCATCCGGCGCCGCCTGCCGTCTCGCGAATCTGCTCGGGCCGTTTCGCTCCGCACAGTGCGGCGGTCACGCCCGGGCGGTGGATCGTCCAATTGATCGTCAACTGGGCCACGCTGTGTCCGGCCTCGGCGGCGATCTCGCGGAGCCGATCCACCAACTCGTGGTTCTTCTGACGCTCCTGCCCTAGGAACATCGGATACTTTCGGCGGCTGTCGGTCTCGGCGAAGACGTGGTCGCGGCCGATCTTGCCGGCCAGCAATCCCTTCAGCAGGGGCCAGTAGACCAACACGGCCACGCCGTGCTCCCGGCACCAGGGCAGCCGGTCGTCTTCGATTTCGCGTTGGAGCATGTTGTAGGCCGGCTGGTAGGCGGCTACGGGACACTCCGCGGCAAACTCTTCGAGTTGGGCGGCCGACACGTTCGACACACCCACGCTACGGGTCATGCCCTCCTGCATCAGCCGTTTCAACTCGCCGGCCGATTCCCGCAGCGGAACCTCCGTGTCCGGGGCATGGAGATAGAGCAAGTCGACCCGATCGGTCGCCAGCCGCCCAAGGCTCTCCTGGCATTGCTGCCGGAGCGCCGCGGGTCGGGCGTCGTGTACCATTTTGCCTTCGTCGTTCCAGTGCAACCCGCCCTTGGTGGCGATCACCATCTCGTCGCGTCGCGTGCCCAGGGCTCGACCGATCAGCCGCTCGCTTTCGCCTGCCTTGCCGTAGCAGTAGGCCGTGTCGAGGTGGTTGATACCCAACTCGAAGCACTCCCGGATCGTGGCGATGCTATCCTCGTCGTTGGTGCCGGGGCTGGTGATCCCAGCGATCGGCCAGCACCCCAGGGTCACTTCCGAGACACGGATATCGGTGTTTCCCAGGGGACGCAGTTCCATTAGGGGGGGGTTCCTCGCAACTTTTCGTGGTGCAGGCGTCTCGCCTGCAAGTGGTGTAGTGGTGCAGGCGTCTCGCCTGCAAGTGGTGTAGTGGTGCAGGCGGCCCGCCTGCAAAACACCACAGGCGGGCCGCCTGGA
>JABMRB010001261.1 GCA_013202865.1 Candidatus Nealsoniibacteriota bacterium
CAATGGCGATGCTTGTTCGCGTACCGCTCCGAACGCAGTCGGGGGGCGTTATCCGATCACTCCACACTCCCCATGAATTACGAACGCGTCTGCGGCTTTCGACGGGCGGGGTGCAACAGCACACTGGCAGGGTCGTCCGATGATTAGGGACAGGCCCACGGTATGGCAACACGTCCGAAAGCGGTAGACGCGACGTAGGTCGATTGTTTACGTTTGAAGGTTGACGAACTCCTGTCTACGGGGTTTACAGAGAAGAGGCTGGTTTCGCCCGAGCGGACGAATTCCACTGGCAACGAGTGTCGTGGTTCCTTTCCATGCGAGACTTGCGTACGAGCCCAAGTTACGAGTGTGGCCGCGGGCGATCCGGGTAAGGCGGTGCCTCAGGAGGATCGGGCCGCTGGGCCTGAAGGTTCTGCTGCTGCTCGCGCAACAGACGACGACGCTCAAGGGCACCCAGTTGTTCGCTGAGTGCCCCCAGGTCCGGCCCGGAACGGGCCCGACGTGCAGCGTGCTGATAAACCCAGGTGTTCTGTAGTGGACCGATGGGGCGAATCATCTGACGCCTGGTGTTAAAGTCGAAAAAATTCCCGAGCAACGGTGACGATTCGGCGTGATCCCGCTCAATACTCACCCACACTATCGGAAGACGCCCACGGCCGGGAACTCTCCGGCCAACGCCGCGCCGCACGGCGGAGGCAGGCTATGTGCCCGACGATCCGCGTCACCGTGCTCGGGGTCCTGATTGGTGGAGGAAACAACGCGCGGCCACCTGATTTCTGCCGTTGATACTCGCGTTGTTGTCCTCCGGCTCTTGGGTATACCCGATGGTTCGACGAAGTCAAAAAGATATTTACAAGAAACGCTTCGCCGAGGCGTGTGCGTTGTGCTAAGTGCAATCGAGACAAGGGATTGCGACTTTAGAAAAAATTTCGTCTCGCGGCAAAACGCGCGCACGCAAGGTTTTCGCAACGCAAACGGCCGGTGAATTCGTTCGTTTTTGCCGGGCAACACCAGAGTACGGGCGCGCCATAGATTCAGAATTTGGAAGACTCCGAGAAGCTTCGCCCGACACCGCTTGCCCCCCAACATGCCACTTTCGTAGGAAAGGCGCCAGATACAAGCTCGAAGCGCAAGCGAGTGGATCACTCATGAGAAAATCCACTCGCTTGCGCTTCGAGCTTGTATGAGGAATCGATTGGACTGCGGCTTCGCAAGAAACAGACGAACAGTCAACGCGATCCGAAACCCTCGCCTAATCCTCAAACTGCCCGAGGACCAGCGCAATGTTCTGCCCGCCAAAACCAAAGCTGTTCGTCAACACGTTCTCGCAGTTGACTTCACGCGACTGGTTGGGAACGTAGTCGAGATCGCAGTCGGGGTCGGGATTCTCGTAGTTCGTCGTCGGCGGCACCATATTGTCGCGAATGGCCAACAGGCAGAAGATCACTTCGGTGGCGCCGGCCGCGGCAATCAGATGGCCCATCATGCTCTTCGTGCTGGAGACGGGGATTTGGTACGCCCGTTGGCCGAAGACCTCCTTGATCGCCAGCGTCTCGACGCGGTCGTTCACGACCGTGCTGGTGCCATGGGCGTTGATGTAGTGGATCGCGTCGAGCCCCAACTGGGCGTCGTTCAGGGCCATTTTGATACAGCTAATAGCCCCGCGGCCTTCCGGATGCGTGTCGGTGATGCGGAAGGCGTCGGCCGTGGAGCCGTAGCCGCGGATTTCGCCGTAGATTTTCGCGCCGCGGGCCTTGGCGTGCTCGAGCGACTCGAGCACCACCATGCCGGCCCCTTCGCCAAGGACGAATCCGTCGCGGTCGCGATCGAACGGCCGCGAGGCCTTTGTCGGCTCGTCGTTCGACGTGCTCAGCGCCGTCAGCAGGTTGAACCCGGTGACGCCGAACGGATGGATCATCGTATGGGTACCGCCGGAGAGCATCACGTCGGCCTCGCCACGGCGGATGATTTCGGTCGCCTCGCCGATCGCCTGACTGCTGGCCGCACAGGCCGTCAGGCAGTTCATATTGGGGCCTTCGGCGCCGAACAGGCTAGCCAGATGGCCGACGGGCATGTTGGGCTCCTGCTCCAACTCGGCGATCGGATGGAGCGTTTCCAGGCCCTTGCCGATGAACTTGGCGAGGTCCAGCGTGTCGCCGCCGGCCAAGCCCGCCGTCATCATCTGCGTGAAACGCTCGAAATCCTGCTGTCCTTCCCCGCTGCCGGTGTAGACGCCGAACCGCCTCGGATCGACCCGCGTGTCTTCGATTCCCGAATCGGCGACGGCCTTCTTCGCGGCGCCGACGGCGAAGTGCGTATGGCGGCCCTGGTACTTCCAATCCTCCGGATTCTCACCCACGTCGGAGAGGTCCCAGTTGCGGACCTCGGCCGAGATCTTGGTGGGGAAGTTCGAGGCGTCGAAGAGGCTGATCGTGCCGATCCCCGATTCGCCCGCCAACAGCCGACGCCAGACGGTGTCGATCTCCGTCCCCAGCGGAGTGACGCAGCCGATTCCCGTTACGACAACGCGACGTCTCATAACTCGGTTCCCTCCGCCGACGAATCTTCACCGCCGACCAAATCCAGCAGTCGTTGGGGCGGTTTCAGCGGGCTTCCGTCGGCCGCATGGCCCACGTCGAAAGCACGCAGCAGCCGCATCATCCGCAGGAAGGTCTCCGGATCGAACAAGGCGTCCATACGAGGGTCGTTCAGATGGGCGAAGACGATCTCCACCTCGGCGTGCAACTCGTCGCCCTTGTAGCTGGTGCCGCTGACCATCGCCCCTTCCTGCTTGATGTACTCCACCGTGGTCGTGTAAGTCAGCGTGTCGCCGGGCACGGCCTCGCTGTAGAACTTCGCCTTGGGGACCTTGGCCAGGATCACCTTCTCGACGAAGTGGCCGTGCTCGCACACCAGCAGCCCGCCCGTCTGCGCCAACCCCTCGAGTACGAGCGAGTTGGGGTGCGTCGGGTAGTTGGTGAAGTGATCGTGGACGTGCTCCTCGGCCAACGAGACGTTCTTGACGGCCTTGGCGTAGCGTCCACTCTCGAACTCGATAAATCGATCGATCCAGTACCAGCGCATTACTCAAATCCTCGCCGCGAGATCCGTTGCCGTGTGGCGTCAGTCGGTTACTTCGACCTTGCCTTCCACAAAACGGCACATGTCAGCCACGGTCAGCAGGCTGCCGAAGTCCTGGACCACCGGATTCTTGGCAAAATCATCGAGGTTGGCGAAGGGCATCCGCTTGCGCAGCTCCTCCACGCCGACGTCGGTAACGCGGCCGTCCTGGATGTAGTCGGCGTTGGTCAACACGTCCTCGGGGAACAACTCGCCACGGGGAATCTTGATCTCGAACGACTTCTCCAACCGGAACACGATATCCAGGAAATCGATCGACTCGGCACCCAGATCCCCCACCAGGGTCGCATCGGGGGTAACGTCCTCGTCGTCCACACCCAAGGCATCGACGAGCGCGGTCTGGATTTTTTCGAAAACTTCGTCCTTTGTTGGCATCTAGCTTGACCTCCAAACTCGGTTTGCTTCCGTAGTGGATAACAACTCTCCACCACTTACTATCCACTATCCACTATATCTCAATATCCACCCAGGCTCAGGCCGCCGTCGACACGGAGGATCTGGCCGGTCACGTAAGAGGCGTCGTCGCTGGCCAGAAAAGTCGCGGCCTGCGCCACGTCTTCCGGCTGTCCGATCCGCCGCAACGGAATGATCTTCTTCAGTTCCTTCTCGCCGACCATCCCGCGGACCGCCGCACTCATGCCGGTTTCGATCATACCCGGTGCCACCGCGTTAACGCGGACGTTGCGCGAGGCCAGTTCCTTGGCCAAACTTCGGGTCAGGCCGTTGACGCCACCCTTGCTGGCCGCGTAGTTGACCTGCCCCCGGGAGGGAAACTCCGCACCCGTGCTCGATAAATTCACGATACTTCCACTGCGATTCATCATCATCGGCTGGGTCACGGCGTGGCAGTAGTTGTAGGTTCCACCCAGGTTCACGCCGATCACGTCGAGCCATTGCTGCTGGGTCATGGCGGCCATCAGGCCGTCGCGAACGATGCCGGCCGAATTGATCAGCACGTCGATCCGCTCCCATTGGTCGAACAACTGGTTCACCAGTTCCGTAGCCCGGTCCGCGTCACGGACGTCGGCCTGAAACGGAACGATTTCCCCCGGGGCGTCCTTCATCTCGTCGGCCGCGGCCTGACTCACTTCCAGATCGCAAAAATCGACCATCGCGACCCGGGCACCCTCGGCCACCAGTCGGGCCACGCACGCCCGACCGATCCCGTTGCTGCCACCGGTAACGATCGCTGTCTTTCCTTCAAATCGCATCAGCTCTTGTCTCCATAAGGATGGGCATCAGGCCCCGGCTGCCGGAACCGCGATCCGGGCAAGTTACGACGCAAACGACTCCGCGGGGGGCTGGTACAGCAGCGGAAGCTGCTTCCGCAACTCCTCCTTCGTCGCCTCATCGATCAACTTGCGCCGCGGGTCGGTGTCGGCCAGATTGAAGCGGGCCAAAACCAGCCGCCCGCCAACGGTCGTCCGCCCGTCAAGCATGCCCTGGGCCTTCACCTTCGTCTCCCGCTCGTCCTGTTTCAGTATCTGGGCCGTCACGGTCAATGTCTGTCCCGGCTCGACGAATTGGCCGTATTTCACCTGATTGGCCTGCCTGAGCACTACCATGCTGTGGGCAAAATCCTCGCTGACGCGGATCAGCCAGGCTGCCGCTTGCGTCATCGCCTCTAACATCAGCACGCCCGGCATCACCGGAAACTGAGGAAAGTGGTCGGCGAGGTACTCCTCGGCCATGGTCAGGTTTTTCACCGCCGTAATCGAGCGGCCGGGCTCGAGTTCGATGATACGATCAATCAACGAGAACCGCATGGGGGATTCGGTAAAATGATAGGAATGGGAAGAATGGTGGTGGGCCGGAAAATCCGGACCATGTAGTATAGTAACTATCGGCACACTCGTCCACCGTGACGAGATCCTCTGTCAGATATCCAGCTTCCCTCGCCTGCCATAATGGCAGCACAACTCGCGGGCGTCGCTCTATTTGGAGCCGTAACACGTTATTGCAGCACGAGTTATGGAAATATGCGTACTTCCGGCACACTCTTCGTATTTTCTCCGTCCAACAATCTGGGGAGAATGGATTCCGTTGCGGCGCCACCGCCGGGCGGTCGACATTTGCCCCAAGACTGCTAGACTTAAAGGTGGCGGGCCGCTGGATGCCCGTCGCCTCCATTTCTTTTCTTCTGCGAGAGGGACTATCGATGGCGTGCCGGGGAGTTCGTGGAGCAACGACCGCTGATGCCAATACGTCGGAAGATATCCTGACGGCGGCACGGCAATTGCTGGCGTTGATGATCCGTCAGAACGGCATCAAGCCGCAGGACGTCGCCAGTGCGACCTTCTCGACCACGGAGGACCTGGACGCCGAGTTCCCCGCGCTGGCAGCCCGGCAATTGGGCTGGTTCGACGTGGCGTTGATGTGCGTCCATGAGATCGACGTACCCGGCTCACTTCGCCGTTGCGTCCGCGTCATGCTACACTGGAACACCGACAAGCCGGCCGACGAGATTATCCACGTCTACATCAAGCAGGCGGCCAATCTTCGTCCCGACCGCGGCAACCTCCCACCCGTCGACTGGAGGGAACTGGAGGATTGGATCAGCGAGCATCTAGACGAAGCGGCCCGCCCGAGCCGGTAGTAAAGCCATCGCAAACCCCCGCCCCCACGCCACACCCCCTAACCCTGCTCTCCCTTAGAAAGGAACCACCCCGATGAAGTGCAGCGTCCGACCAACTCTGTGCGTAGTCGCCCTGGCCTGTTTGCTCGCGAGCGGCTCGACACGAGCGGCCGATCAGTCTTCGTGTGAGCTGACGATCAAAGCGGGCAAACACGACCGGCAGAACACGCCGGTGTCCGTCCTGATTCCCGCTGCCGCCGAGATGAAATCGGCCCTGCTTGCCGACAACGGCGGAACCAGAATACAGGCCCAGTTGACCGCCCCGGGGTTGCTCGCCGGTTCGGCCGAGGGTAAGCGAGAATTGCACTTCATCCTGCCGAGCTTGAAGAAGGGCCAGTCCATCTCGCTGGAGGCCACACTCTCGTCCGATCCGCCGGCCGGGGGGTTTGCCTGGCAGGACACGCCGGGCAAACACACCGAGCTCAGCTACGGCGACCGGCCCGTGCTGCGATACATGTACGAGGCGATGGACCCGGA
The DNA here is from genome assembly GCA_013202865.1 of Candidatus Nealsoniibacteriota bacterium. GTDB lineage: Bacteria > Planctomycetota > Planctomycetia > Pirellulales > Thermoguttaceae > JABMRB01. The sequence continues at coordinate 6,254 of JABMRB010001261.1, forward strand.
TGACCGCGAGCGGACCTACAAGGTCTTCCACCATCTCTACAACCCGGCTGGCTCGCGACTGGTCACCAAGGGCCATGGCGGGCAGTACACGCACCATCGCGGGATCTTCTTCGGCTTCAACCGGTGCAGCTACGAAGACGGCAAGTGCGACACGTGGCACTGCACGGGCGACGCCTACCTCTCGCACGAGGGGATCGTTGACCAGCAGACCGGGCCCGTGCTCGGCCGCCATGCCGTGAAGGTCGACTGGCACGGCCCGCCTAAGAAGGTCTTCGCCCACGAGCAACGGGAGCTGACCGTCTACGACGTGCCGGGCGGGCAGATGGTCGAGTTCGCCTCGCGGTTGGCTTCGAACGGTGGCACAGTGAAGGTCGACGGCGATCCGCAGCACGCCGGATTCCAGTTTCGCGCCGCGCAGGACGTGGCCGAAGGCGATCAAAAGGCGACCTACTACTTGCGTCCCGACGGCAAGGGCGAGCCGGGCGAAACTCGCAACTGGCCGGGCAACAAGGATTTCGTCAACCTGCCGTTCAACGCGATGAGCTTCGTGATCGAGGGCACCCGTTACACGGCCGTCTACATCGACAAGCCGACCAACCCCAAGGAGGCCCGATTCAGCGAGCGGACCTACGGCCGGTTCGGTTCCTATTTCGTCCACGAGATCCAGCCGGACGCACCGCTGGAGGTCAACTACCGCATCTGGCTGCAAGAGGGCGAGATGACCGTCGATCAGGCAGCCACGCTGAGCACCGATTTCGTCGAGCCCGTCGAGGTGATCGTCAACTAACCGGGCCGCTTGCGGCTTCGCACGCCCCCATCCTCCATCCCCACCAGGAGTCCCCAAGATGAAGAATCTACTCTGCGTCCTACTAGCACTAGCCTTCCTGTTCGGCGCCACGGGTCTCACTTCCGCTGCCGACAACACGCCGCCGGACGGCTTCACGGCCCTGTTCAACGGCAAGGACCTCTCCGGCTGGAAGGGTCTGGCCGGCAACCCTAAGAGCCGCGCGGCGATGTCGCCCGAGCAGCTCGCCGACGCCCAGAAGAAGGCCGACGAAGGCATGCGGGCACACTGGAGCGTGGCCGACGGGGCGTTGGTCTTCGATGGCAAGGGCAAGAGCCTTTGCACGGCCAAGGACTACGCCAACTTCGAGTTCTACGTCGACTGGAAGATCCTTCCCAAGGGCGACAGCGGCATCTATCTTCGCGGCAGCCCGCAGATCCAGATCTGGGACAATCCGGTCGGCTCGGGCGGACTCTACAACAACCAGAAGAACCCGAGCAAGCCGTCAAAGAACGCCGACAACCCGATCGAGCAGTGGAACACGTTCTACATCAAGATGGTCGGCGAGCGCGTGACCGTAAAGCTCAACGGCGAACTGGTCGTCGACAACGTAGTGATGGAGAACTACTGGGATCGCAACAAGCCGATCTACCCCACCGGCCAGATCGAGCTACAGAACCACGGCAACACGCTCTACTTCAAGAACGTTTATGTTCGCGAGCTTCCCTAGCGCGTCTTCTCCCGGGTGGCAGCGATGATTTTGCGGAG
>JABMRB010001262.1 GCA_013202865.1 Candidatus Nealsoniibacteriota bacterium
GCCTCGGCGGCCACCAAAACCGGCGACGTGATCACCGGCCAGGCTGGCTCGTCCTCTGGCGAGGCTGGACAAAACTACAACTCATGCTCGACGGCTACCTCGCCGCCAAGCGAAAACAATGTGGGTAAACCTAAGCTTGGGTCATGCTAATTCCTCACTGTCGAGTTCCTCCGCCAGCGTCTTGATGCCGCAGGGGCGGAATGTAATGGAGACGGACTCCTGCTCGCCGTCGTAGTCGATCCGTTCGATGAGCAGGTGCAGAATTCGGGCCTGCTCCCGGGGTGTGAGCGTCTCCCAAGCGGGATCGAAGGCGGTCAGGGCCGCTGCCAGTTCTTCCTCATCGATGATCTTGTGGCCCAGCGTGACGGCCTCTTCGCGGACCTCGGTGAGGCGTCGTTCGGCAACCTGGATGCGCTGCTGCACATCGGCGAGCCGGGCCGTTGTCGGGTCTTCTGTTGCCGCATCAAGCGGAAGCCAGGGGACAAGTTCGTGCATTTCGGCGTTGTGCCGGCCCACTTCCCGCTGGAGGCTGCCTTGCTCGGCTTGGAGTTCGCCGATCCGTTTCTCGCTCTGGCTCCTGGCTTCCGCCAGTGTTGCCGCAATCAGACTTCTGTCGTGGCCAATGCACCGGACCTGTTCAACGACGAATCGCTCCACCTCGGCCGCCGGAATCGACTTCGACTGGCACGTGTCCCATCCGCGTTTCTGGGCGTTCACGCAGACGTAGTAGCGATAGCGCCGGTTGCCCTTCTTGGTGTGCGTCGGTGCCATGCTGCATCCGCACGGGCTGCAATGCAAGAGTCCCTTGAGCAGGGCGCCAAACCGGTTGCGAACGTGCTTGCCGCCGCTGCGGCCGTTTCGCTGAAGCGTGGCCTGTACCCGATCGAACACTTCTCGGCCGACGATTGCCGCGTGTTCGCCCTCGTGGGTTTCGTCCTTGTACTTCACCTTGCCGAGGTAGGTGACGTTGGTCAGCACCTTGTGCAACGACGTCTTGTCGAACGTCCGCCCGCCGCGGGCTTTGCCTTTGCGAGTAGTCCAATGCTTGGTCGTCCAGCCGCGACGGTCGAGCTCTCTCGCCGTGGCAATCAACGATTCGCGTTCCAGGTAGAGGTCGAAGAAGGTCCGTACGCGAGCCGCTTCGTCCTCGTTGACCCGCAGCTTGGTATCCACGACGTCATAGCCCAACAGCGGCATGCCCCCGGACCATTTTCCTTTACGTCGCGTGGCGGCGATCTTGTCCCGGGTCCGTTCGGAGATCATCTCCCGCTCGAATTGGGCAAACGAAAGCAGCACGTTGAGGATCAACCGGCCCATCGACGTGGCCGTGTTGAATTGCTGCGTTACCGAAACGAACGAGACATCGTGCTGCTCGAACGTCTCGAGCATCCGAGCGAAGTCCAGCAACGACCGGCTGAGGCGATCGACCTTGTAGACGACCACGCAGTCGATCTTGCCCGCTTTGATGTCGGCCAACAGGCGTTGCACCGCCGGGCGCTCTATATTGCCGCCGCTGAAACCTCCGTCGTCGTATTGGTCCGGCAGGCAGTTCCAGCCCTCGTGCTGCTGGCTGGCGATGTAGGCCTCGCCCGATTCGCGTTGGGCGTCGAGCGAATTGAATTCCTGGTCGAGCCCCTCGTCGGTGGATTTGCGTGTGTAGATCGCGCAATGGACCGTCGGCACGCTGACTGCGGTGGATTCTCTGATCATTAGTGTTTCTCCTGTTTGGTGAGTCCAAAGAAGTAGTAACCGTTCCAATGCGTCCCGGTGACCGCCTTGGCGACCGCGCTGAGCGATCGGTAGACTTCGCCGTCGTATCGGAACCCTTTGGGCAAGACCGTGACCTCGACGGACTCGCCCTTGTAGTCTCGCGTGAGAACGGCGCCGGGCATCGGCAACCTGGTGTCGCTCGAGAGTCGAACGGTGGCCGTTGCCGTTTGCCTCGCGGAACCATCTGCCGTGGGCTCGGCCTTTGGGGGACCCAGCCGCACGTCGGCATCGTTGGCCAACTCGTCGGCGCGACGGCGGGCCCGTTCGGACAAGCCGCCTTCGGCCATGGCCTGCATGCGCCAGATGATCCGCTTGATAAGAAACGCCTTGTGGCGAGCGCGGGTCTGATCGCCAAACACCTCCTGGTACTTCTCCCGCAACTGCACCACGGTCATCCGCTTCAGCGCGGCGACCTCTTTACCTACGTTCATGTCCATGCTGTTTTCCTTTCTCGATTCTCAAGGACCGTTAACCAGCACGGCCAATGAGCCTCGTTTTCGCGGGCACAGCAAGGCATGTGGGGCCGGGTTTTGGAGAATTCTGGGGAATCTCGGGAGATTTGCCGGGATTCGGCGCAGATTTGGCGAGTTTTCGCCAACGAAGGAAGCCACGGGCAAGAATCGCGGCGATTTCGCTCAGTCGCTGGTCTGGGGGCATTTGGCCTGGGTCGTCGATGTCGGGCATGGGCTTCTCCTGAGAATCAGGGCCCACAACGACCGTCGCTTTGCGACCGGCAGCGTTGTCTGGCGGGAATTCGGGTACGAGAGGAAGAAAACAACTGTCCCTCTATCTATTACATACCCGGCCAAAGTTCGAGTTGTCCGCTTTGGGGTGCGAAAGGGACCGGGTTGTCAACCAGGCAGGGGGGCGAAAGCCCCCGCCCAAAATTGGAGACTTTGCCCGGTAAGGTGCCCAAGAATGCGTATGCTGGCGTCGGCGGCGACCGACGTCTCGAACCGCAAAGGGCTTGCGCGCGTCGGCCAATTTCACCTCCGCAGGTTAGCGCAAGCCGGCAAATGCAGTCGGCGGGCGCCACAAAAAGCAGTTGCGTTGGCGCAAAACTGCCTTGGCTCACGTAGCCGGAACGGTCATATTGCACCGTCAATCAGATGACAGCACCGTCATTCGTCGTCCCAGTCGTTGCGCGCGGATGTCGATGTGCCCGAATCGCGCCACTTGTCACTTCCACTTCTTCTTGGCGTTTTCCTCCGCAGCCTTAATCTGAGACTCTAGCAACGCGACGTATTCCTGCATCGTCGCCAGATGGCCCTCGGCAGACTTCTTCTGAATCTCCGCAATCCTAGCCTCGTAGAGCAGCCATTCCAGCTTGTCCGCCCTCTCTCGCAATTCCATCGCCTCCCCGGCTGAGTCAATCACCTTGCGGGAATCCTCGTACATCTTGGCAAGCGCTGATGAGGACCTTGTCAGCGACTGAATGGCTTTAACCCGCTCGGGGGTAAGGGCCAAGTCGCGATCGTCGATCAGAGCCACCGCAGTCGCTGGTGTTAGCGTGAGGCGCAAGAGATCTTTACCGCGCATCCTCCCGGTCACGAATCGTTCCCGAATATCGTCAGGCAATAGAAACGCCTGCCCACTTCGATCCGGCAGCACGAGATGCAAGCAAAGCAGGAACGCATTCTCAGTGTACTCAATTGGGATTTGGACCTCCGACCTTCTGCGGCAATCCCGGTACTTGCACTGGACGCGGCAAGTGAACCCCATGTTATCGACGTTGATGAACCCGATAAGGTCCCCGCCAAGCTGGTCGAAGTATGGCTTGGCGACAAGAATGCCCGCCGCGAGCAAGTCGCTGGCAAATCGAGACTCGGCGATCATTTCCGACGTCTTTGTGTCGGCCATGTTGGCTCCCATGTTAACATCGGGTATTCTACCTGTTCGGGCAACCGCCGCCTATGGCAAGTCCGAGTTCCCGTACTGCTAGAATATTTCCGTACCTCCCTCCCGGATTGGACAAGGCACAGGAACCGACCAGATGACATGGGAATGGTATCAGAAGCGAATCGCGGAGTTTTTCCGTCGCGTGCCGCGTGCGCGTGTAGCGGAAGACGTCAAAGTCGTTGGCAGAAGCGGTGTTAAGCGGCAGCTCGACGTGCAGATCTTCCTTCCGATGGAGGTTAAGCTCAGCGAGGAGATCACAGTCACAGTTGACATCCATATCGTCGTGGACGCAAAGAAGCACAAGAAGCCGGTGGAAATCGGCCTCGTAGGGCAGGTCGATGACCTGCGGGACGACATCGGGGCGCATCTCGCGATCATTGCTTCTCCGCTCGGCTTCACCAAGGGTGCCCAACGCCGGGCCCCTAAGGTTAACGTCGCGCTCCTTGTCGTCACCTCCGACTTGCTAGAAATGCTGAATAAGGTGAAGATTCCGTGGTTGCACAGCTGTCAGAATTATCTCTGCGAGGAAGGGCGAGGTTACATCGACTGGACGCTTCGCTCCGATAAGCGTCAGGCAGTGTTGGGAAGCTGCCAATATTGCGACGTTCTCCATGTCCTGTGCCCGGATTGCGGCGCCGTCTTTGTTGTTCATGAATTCGACGAAGGCAAACCTCTCAAATGCCCAGGCTGCGACCGTATCTACCGTGCTGGCCGCGACGAGATACATGAACCGTGGGTTGAAGTACGCGACGAGCTTGACGTTATGTTGATGGCCGCTGCGCATGCAAACCAATCGAAGCGAATCTCGAAGGGCAAGGCGGAGAAAATCATCGGCAGAACCAAGTGGCAACATGCTGCGGGCCCGACGCGAAACATCACCGCGTCCGGGTTGATGCAATGGACAGCTAGTGGCGAGTTCCTGTGCCTGACGGAAGACGGGCGAGAGGATTACGAGACGTTCATTCAGGCCGCCGAAGAGGCTTCTCAGTAGTACAGCAACGGGCAGTCGATGCTCGGGACGGCGAAAGCGACATCGTGAGAGACCGTCGTGTAGACCATTTGGCAGAGCAAGGAGATGACGATGCGTAAGACGATTCCGGACGTGGTCGGGCAGTTCGTGCTGTCCAAGGACGAGTGTGGGTTTCAGGACGTGGTCGATTCGCTGGCGAAGGCGGAGTCGGTGACGGTGGTCACGTACAACGTTTCCGCGAACGACAGGGCTCTGCTCGATCTGCTGCGGGATTCCGAGGCGCCCGTGCGGCTGATCACGATGATTCCGAACCGCTTCGAGAAGTACACGAACAACATCGCCCGCCAGCAGGGAGCCCGAGCAATCGGCCGGTACCTAGCCGCGGTGAGCCCGCAGAAGTTTGGACCGCTTGCCCGCGTCTTCTTCTGTTTTGCAAACCATGCAAAGATCATTCTAACGGATGCGGTCGGCTACGTTGGGTCGGCGAATTACTCGGAGAAGAGTGCCCGCAACTGGGAGGCCGGTGTCATCATCCGAGACCGGACTACGCTCGCGGCAATTGCGGCAGCGGTCGACGAGATCGAAGCGGATTCGGTCGAGTACTACGGAAAGACAATGCAGAAAGCCGTGGCGCCCCTGCTGGCGGCGAGGCAGTTGCTAGCGGAACTGCGTGACTGCCTGGTGGCCGACATCGATGAGAACGATGTCTCGGACGTACGCGACGCCGTCGAGTCTATCCGCGATGCGATTTCCGAAGGTGATCGTGCCTGGGGTGAAGTAGCAGAGCAAACGGGCCCCATCTGTTCGCGCATAGAGATGGAACGGCTCGATCGCATTGAGCGGTTCTTCGAATCAGACGCGGTCTCGGAACTGGGAGAAGCAAACGGTTGGCTGCGGAGGGCGCTCGACGGCGACATTCCGTTGGACGACCTGCCGACGGATCGGGACGGGAACATCTCGGATTCCGCGTTCCACACCGTCGTCCGGGATGCGGAGTACGAGCAGGAGGCGCGACTGGAGCCGCTCAAGGTTGAGCTGGAGGCAATCCGCGAAGACGTGGATGCCGTCTGCTCAGAGATTGAAGTCGTCTGTGATGACATCAGCACGCACCTGGGGCAGATTAGGAATACGGAGTAGGCCCGACGGGGCCGCGTCTGAGATTGAACAAAGCTATATGCGTTGATAACGTCCGGATTGTTGACCAAGAGGGGCGAAGAACCTACCGTTGCGTTTTTGGGAGCAGCCCAGAGAAAAACTGAGAATGAGTGTCTTGGGGCCAGATTCACTCACACTGGCTTCCGAGCATCGAGTCCGGCATTTGGTACAACTTCGTGCTCGATTGAATACACTCGGCCTGAGACCGGAAACGACCAAGTTCTCAATGTGACGACCTCAGCGGTGTCTATGTCAATGCCCGCGATCAGCATAATCGGACATCGCGTTGCATAGTTCGATGCCTCAGCGATACCACACATCGACATAATATCTCGGCCACTTGGCTCAGGCTCGGCGTTCAAATGTGAATGCCATTCGCCGATGTATAGCCCTCGACGGCCGAAGTCTCTTGCTGCTTGCTCAAGTTCCGCCTGAACGAAGTCGACGTCGCGTTCAAATCGCGCGGCAGATTTCTTCGCCTTTGGTCCCGGCCCAGTTGCTCGCACAACGACCGCTTTTCGTTCGTCGTCGACGAACCCCAGGAGGATTCCTCCGCTCTCTACCGAAACGGACAAGTGGACATGGGAAAGAATTTCCGCGCGAACGGCTTCTGACAGCACTGCGCCGACAATATCAGGTTCTTGGCATACAGGACAGTCATTGTGCCGCGGCAGCGAGTTGCACACCGTTACCAACGGTTTGTCGAATCGAGAGTCAAGATCGGTGGCAACCTCTCGCGACCACAGCCAGTGATTCTGTTTCGGTTCACGTTGCTCAAGCACATCCAGCGCAACTCTCGCAATCAGGGAGGCGACAAATGACAAATCAACCGCACTCGCTGGAATGACCGGCCGACCGCATTCGTGCAGAAGAACATCTTCGTCCCGCTCTGTCACCTCAATCCAATCCTCAGAAAGGCCCACACCGTCTCGCGACTCTCTGGCAAAGAGCCCCAAACACATTTTGCACGGGTCTTGGCCAGGGCGAACGAGGAAGACTCGCCCCATACTGCCAGATCGCATCGCCCGTCCATAGACCACCGGTTTGTTGGTCATCACGGCAATTTGGTTGATTGCTGATTCGACGTTTTCGTCTGCCGTTGTGCAGATAGTAATGTCAGCCGGTGCGATAAACCGTGCGAGGTCATTCAGGGAGGAAACGGCCGACTCGTTCCAGGTCGCCGAGATCTTCAAGTGTGGGTTGATGTCGAACAGACGGGTCATCACGACCCGGGTCTTTTCCGCACCGAAGTCACTTAGGCCGCCAACATGTCGGGCCACGTTTCCGGTGTTGAGTCGGTCCATATCACATAGGCGAAAGGTTCCCACTCCAGCTTGGGCCAAGAGTTCCGCGGCTTTCGACCCCAAGGCACCGAGGCCAATCAACGCCGCGGTCTTGTCTCGCACATCATCTCGAACGACGCTCGTGTTTCTAAGTTGAATCTCCGTCGGCCGCGCACCATGCACGCGGTAGCACGTGACCTTGCCGTTCTCAAAGTCTCGACGTTTGTCCCCTTTATTAGGAGAAAGCAGTATTGCGCCACCCTTGGTTTCCTTTGATTTACCTACGACGTTGAGAACAAGCCATTCGAACCCACCCGTTCGTCCCGGATACCGGAGTCCGAAGAAATGCGTGGAGCGTACTGAGAGCTCCGTTCCAATCGCCGCAGAGACCATCTTCCAAGCGTCGTCATCGGGAGCAACTTTCTGAAGTTCCTTCAGCAAGTCCGCCCCGGTGTGAAACGGTAACGGTTCCTCTGGAAGTGACCACCAATGCCCGTGCTCCGCAACGAGTTTCCGATAGTCGTCTTCCTTATGCTCCTCAAGTTCGCTCAGCTTCTCGGGACTCCAGGCGTCGTTTCCCAACCACGGGTATATGTTTTCTAGGTCTTCCCGAGCATCGTAGACGGACTCAACACCCTCTGTGTTGTTGGTAATGACTGTCACGATAAGTGGAGGGTCCTCTTTGGAAACGGCGTCGAGGATTCTCCGTATGTCGCGCACCATGTGGAAGCTACCGAATCCGCTGACGTCTTCAGAATAGAACGTCTTGCTAAGCAAAACGTCGCCGGCGTAATAGAAGTGTGATTCAAGCTCGCTCTCGCGGGAATCTGGCGGCCAGCGACCGGTGTGACGCCCCAGCAACCACTCCTCTGTCCGTTGCAACACATCAGTGGCGGAAACCCATTCGCCGCCTTCAGTGCCTCGCGTCTCTCGCTGGAAAAGACACAAACTGCCGTTTGCCATCTGGTGGCGACGATTGAAAAACACTGGTTCCGGATGCTCTTTGGCGCCCTCCTCCTCGTCGAATTCGGGAAGTGACGCAACTGGAGTCACGATGGGCAGCTCGAACGGACTGCCTTCCGGAAAGTGAATTCGCACGGCATGGCGTTGCGATCCTTTCGATGGTCGCACGATCAGTTCGCCGTAGTACAAAAGCACTCCGGCTTGCAGCGCCTTCTCATCAACCCGGAAATCGGGATAGCTACGGGCAATGGCGTTTCGTTCGGAGATAAACCACTGCGGGTAGAGCGTAATCCAACTTGTCACGAGGTCCGTCCCATGGGCCGGTGGTCGATTTGAGTGCCTGTGATAATGGCCGGGGCAACCGCTTTTGAGGCCTTGCTCTTGGACTCGTCCTTTTCGTGATCACCGTCGTCGTCTGTGAACCCGTATTCATTAACCAGCTTCGTATCGCTTCTTACCTCAAAATCGCCATCGGTGAAGACATCGCAAATGAAGCACTCGCGGTTCTTTCCCGTGTGAAGCACGTTGTCCTTTCCGGCCTCCTCCTCGTAGTACTTGACCGCGTCCTTGTCGGGATGACCGTGGGGGCTCTCGCTCCGCTTGGGGGCGGACAGAACTACATACGTGGGGTCGATCTTCTGAAGGGCCTTCTTGTAAGGGGTGTCGTCCTTCTCGTATTTGAAGAACGTGTCCGAGCCGTGATGGGAGCCTCCAAGCACTTGCGAAGGCAGCTTCGTCTTTCGCTTCTTCATAATGTGCTTCTCAAAGGCATCGCGATCGGCGTCCCCAACTTGAATCACCCAGGTATGGTCCTTGCCGAACTTGACAACCACACACTGCTCATGAATGCGGCGATATCGTTCCTCCGGCTTCTCATCCTCGATATCCTCCTTCACGTATTCCTCAGGAGCAAGCACGTGGTACTTGGCGTCGCCCATCGTCTGGACTGTGCTACTTGCCGTCAGTTCGGTCTCGGCGTCATCACCGTGTTTCTTCTTCACTTTCTTGATGACTTCCTGGAGGTCCTGATACGCGTCGTCATGGTCCTTTCCAGGCTTGTGACCAGAGTGCCATACCTCCTGGATGTCCACTTCGTCTGAGAGCGGCACGACGTCCCGAAGATGGTCGTTGTGGGGATGGGTGTTGACAAACACGCCGAGCTTTCCCTTCTCCTTCTTCAGCAAGTCCTTCATGAGTTTCGCGACATCGACTCCGCCGTTCTTCTCGTCGCGGTTGATGTCGACGAGTACCGTTCTGTACGTGTCACCGTCTTTCACGAGAAAGATGGTCGAATCCCCCTGGCCGACGTGCAGAAAGACCGCTCTCACAAGGACGTTTCCGTCTGCTGAGGGCCAAATGACTTCGCGGGCAACGTTTGACATGACTTCACTTCTCTCTTGATTATTCCGTAATGATTCGTTGTCTATTGTCTTCACCCCGAGGGCGCAGGACATCGCAGGCGGAGAGCAGTCGTTCTGCATACGCGAACGCCGGAATGCGAATCCAGTCGACATTGATCCGAAGGACCCACCACACGAGCATCAGCCCGTTCACCACGGTTGCCACAGTTGCTAAAGCAGGCGGGCGGCCATTCTCGGAGTTGATGATTGCAGCAATAATCGCGACGACCACAGCCAGAGCGGAAAGCCCGATACCTGCAGGCTTCATTCCCCAGAGGTTGCGACGAAAGCCAAAGTTCACATTTTCCGCAAACACAAGTGGAAAGGCCTTCTTGTCGCGGGTCTTCTCGCGGAGAAAGAGCGCACACGAATCGTACTTCGCGTCAGCTTTCACCGGGTCTGCCGCTTCTTCAGCCGGTGTCGGCAACGACATATCAGGAACAATGGCGCTCAAGACAGCGCGGTATCGTTCTTTCGTCGTCGCATCCAGGTGATCGCTGCAGTGACGGAGCAACTGTGTGGTTGGCTTTCCCCCCCACTGCTGAAACAGCCACGGCTCCTTCTTCTTGCCTTGGTCGCGGCCGAGTTGGGCGAGAAGCCCGGTGAAACCGCAGTACACCAGAAAGCCCGCGACTATCTGCATTCCCGAAAGGTCCGGAAACCAACTGATGACTGCCAACGTCAGAGGAAGACTTACCAGCAATGCCGGCCATAGTCGGGCACGGTGTTCGTATTCGTCAGTAAGTATCGACAGAATAGACATGGCTATCGGTCTCCATCGTGCGGCCTTTCACCAGGCCGCTTCCCCCAACGCCTTGAAGTAAGTGTCCAACAGCGGCGGCCAAGATTGTCCGGGAGCAGCACACGGCCCAGGCTGGGCCTCACTGGACAGAATGCGCCAACCCAGTACAGTGCCGGGAAGAATAGGAGCGGCTACATGCTCATAAGAACTGGATTCTCGCATTTGGGCTCCGCCCACAATATGCAGTGTTCCATCGTCGTCATTCGCACAATGGCCTGTGGTTAAAGCAAATGGCGTGCCGAAGAAAACGCGTCATCGCAAGTTGGGCATGGCTCAATTTGATCTTCCTCCTGGTAACTCACTGAGCCCAGCTCGGAACGAACTGATTCTGGAGGATTGGTGACGGCCAGAGGGATCTATCCCTAATACTATCAACCACTTACGTCGCAGACGGAGATCCTTCGGAGCACTGATGCACCTTCAGAGATGACATCATCGGCCTCCGGAAAGTGCTACTCACTTACGAACCAAGACGCAAGTTAAGATACCTTCTGGGCTTGGGCCGGTTAGCTCGCCTACCGAAGGTTGGTGTTACCTGTCCATTTGGCAGAAATCGGCCAGCCCACTCAAGAACGAACTGCCATTTTGACATTTTGGTCGCGCCCGATATCCTTCGCTGTCTCTGACGCTTGCGTCGTCGAGCCTGATGAGCCGGGAGGCAACGAGGAAGATGCTATCTGAAACGCCCCTGGATTGCCAGTTGATTCCCGACCGGGTCAGAAAGAGACTGGAACGAAAGGGCGGTACCTGGCCATCGCCTGGCCGCAATGGGGTGCCTTCACTACGCTTCCTGCGGCAGCAGATCACCCGCCGGAGTCTGCCGATGTTGGGCTATCGCACTCTACTTGCGGCAGAAAGCCTCCGGAAGATCGGAGGGAATCTATACGGCTGCTTTTGCGCCCATTGCGAGGGTTTCCTTCGGGGTGCGAGAGCAACCGGAGTGTTAACCCAGAGGGGATTGTCGAACAGAGAGCGCGAGAGTTCGGGCGGAAAATCTTGGGGTGCAAAAGGAACCATTATGGTTCCTTTCGGACCCCAGAATCTCGGCCGCGAAACAGAGAGCGCGGGGCGAGGGCAAGGAATCGCGGAAACCCTGCAATCTACGGCAAGAAAAGCCAGAACCCCGAGGGGCAACTCCACGGGGTTCAGCGTTAACCGATTGGCAGCTCAATTCCGCTACCAAAATATCAGCTCCCCGACGAGGACTCGAACCTCGGACAAAGCGGTTAACAGCCGCTTGGCCCCGACCCGCCGAAAAGCCTGAAGGTCGTTACCTGGAAATAGCTTACACAAATCGAGGTGTTTCGCAAGTGGTTGCACAACATCGCAAACTCTTGCGAGCAATTGGGGTATTGAAGCGCGAAAGGGGTAGTCGGGGGTAGCCACAATTCTAACGACATGAGAGCGCCCAGTTCGGCCTGGAAAGCTGCCGCTCTTCAATACCGCTCCACGCGATCTTCCATCCAGTCGTCGACGAATTTTCCGGCTCACGCTACGATATCATTCGGCCGGGACGCGCCGGGGCACACCACCCTGGAAGGCCACGAAGCCTACCGTCCCGGCCGCTTCTGCTTCGTGTAGGAC